>CAZJOB010000270.1:0-4177 GCA_964547435.1 uncultured Desulfatiglans sp.
AATACTTTTTTAAATCCATAACAGTTCCCTTGTTTGGTGGTTTTTGTGAATAATAGTATAAAAGTTGACCGGGCGCAAGGCGCAAGGCGCAGGACGCATGGCGCAGGGCGAAAGGAAAAACAAAACATAATTTTCGTTTTTTCTAATAAAGTCAGATGTTACCTTCCCCGTCATTCTCGCGAAGGCGGGAATCCATTGATAACAGGCACTTAAGCCCTGCGCCATGAGCCTTGCGCCCTGCGCCTTTTTGCGTTCATGCTCAAAGAGGCTGCATGTGAAATATTTTTTGGTTTCCACATGCGCACCTCACAGATACTGTTTTCACATTGACATAATACCCAAAAACCGATTATTAAATAGCAATATTAAAAACATTTGCCGAACGGGTATTTTATTAATGAAACAGGTTATTCTTGGCACTGCCGGGCACATTGATCACGGAAAGACATCCCTGATCAAGGCGCTCACAAACATAGACACGGACAGGCTCAAGGAGGAAAAGGCCAGAGGAATAACAATAGAACTGGGATTTGCCCATCTCGCCCTTCCGGGCGGGCAGATCCTGGGAATTATTGACGTGCCCGGCCATGAAAAATTTGTAAAAAACATGGTGGCAGGGGCCACAGGAATAGATATTGTTGCCCTTATAATTGCGGCTGATGAAGGTGTAATGCCCCAGACCAGAGAGCACCTGGAGATATGCCAATTACTCGATGTCAGGCAGGGGCTGGTCGTCCTCACCAAGATAGACATGGTGGATGAAGAATGGCTGGGCCTTGTGAGAGAGGATGTTTCGGAATATCTGTCCGGAACTTTTCTGGAAAACGCCCCTATTCTTGAGGTTTCGTCAACCACGGGAGAGGGTGTAAAGGAACTGGTTGAGGCGCTCGACAGGCTTGTTCAGGAAATCCCCGATAGAGACACTGGCAATTTCTTTCGCCTGCCCGTTGACAGGGTCTTTACCATGAAGGGATTCGGCACAGTTATAACAGGTACAACCGTTTCGGGAACAATCAGGACAGGAGATGAGATCACGGTATACCCGCAGGAAATATCCGGCAGAATCAGGGGCATTCAGGTCCACAACAAAGATGCGAATCAGGTAAGCGCCGGCCTGCGAACCGCGATTAATATTCAGGGCACTGAAAGGGAACAGATACAGAGGGGAAACATACTCGCGGCAAAGGGCAGCCTAAGGCCCACATACATGGTGGACGTTGATCTCTCCTTACTAAAGACATCTCCCAGAAAAATAAAAAACAGGGCAAAGGCCCGCTTTCATTCAGGAACCGCGGAGATAATATCTACTGTTATCCTGCTCGACAGGGACGAATTAAACCAGGGTGATCAATGCTTTGCCCAGATAAGGCTCGATGATCCCACAACGGTTCTGAGAGGAGACCGTTTCATTCTAAGGAGCTATTCCCCCGTGAGGACAATCGGGGGAGGGCGCATAATCAATGCCCTGCCTTTAAAAAAGAAGCGCTTTGCTGACAGCGTGATATCCGGTCTTGAACTTCTTAACCGGGGAGAGCTTCATGTGCTGGCAGAAGAATTTGTGCGCATGGGGCGATTTCAGGGCATAAACATGGATGATCTGCAATTTCTTACAAACTCAAGCAGAAAAAGACTCGATGAAGCAGTTCAACAGCTTCTCTCACAGAAGAAGATTATACAGTATAACAAAGAAAATTCTCTCTTTGTACATAGCGAATACCTGGAAAAGGCTGTCAATGAAATAATCTCCTCACTGACTGATTATCATAACAGGTTTCCGCTAAAGGCAGGCTTTATGAAGGAGGAGTTGAGATCAAGGACAACAGGTTCCCGCAACCAGAGGCTCTTTAATTTCATCATCAATCAACTGCTGAAGGAAGGAACCATTGTACAGGACAATGAGATCGTTCACCTGAAGGACCACAGGGTGACCCTTGCCCAGGACCAGAAAAAGATGCGCGAAAGAATTGAAGAAATCTACCTGAAAGGGGGCTATCAGCCTCCCTATTTCAAGGACATCAGGGATGAATTCAAGGCCGGCAATCCTGGAGAGATCCTTGATGTAATGATCAAAGACGGCCTCCTCATCAAGGTGAAGGACGACCTCTATTTTCACAGCAGAAAAATCGAAGAATTAAAAAACAGGTTGATCAGGTATTTGAATGAAAAGCAGGAAATAGGCGCCCCGCAGTTCAAAGAGATGACCGGGGCATCCAGAAAATACAGCATCCCTCTGCTGGAATATTTTGATCGTGAACAGGTTACCGTGAGGGTTGGCGATAACCGTGTATTGAGAAAGAGGATATGAAAGAGATATACTCCAAAATTGTTGAGCTTTTTGAAAAAAACAGGGTTTCAGTTCTTGCCACAATCACCTATCAGTCAGGTTCATCGCCAAGGGGCGCAGGCACAAAGATGCTCATAATGGAAGATGGTTCCTATGTGGGAACCATCGGCGGGGGCCTTCTTGAAAAGATTGTCATGGAAAAGGCTTCAGAGGTCTTGAGCAATTTCACTCCGTTGCGTTTCAGCTACAGGATGGAGGGAGATGAGATAGACGAAGCGGAAATGACATGCGGCGGGAATGTGGAAATATTCATGGAGCCCATCCTCGCGGACAACCTAAACAATCTTCGAATATTTGAAGAGATCATAGGTATTACCAGAATGGGGGGCGCGGGCCTGCTCGCAACGGCAATTGACCCTGATCAATGGCTTTCCGGAAGAATTCCGAAGATCTTTATAAAAAATAATGGAGAGAAGATAGGATCCATTCTGGAGATTGAAGAGATCGATAACAGCATCGGGGAGAGAATGAACCTGTTTATTGAAGAGAGAATCCCCTCCAAGATTGTCCTGAGTAACAGAGAAGGCAAGCCGTTAAATATCTTTATCGAACCCGTAATATCCGATCCTCTTGTCTATATATTCGGCGGAGGGCATGTCTCCAAACAGATAGCCCCCCTGGCCGCAAAGGTGGGATTCAGGGTGATTGTAATAGATGACCGGCCCGAGTTTTCCGATCCTCTTAATTTTCCCGAAGCTGCCGAAGTTCACACACGCCCCTTTGAGGATGTTATGCAAAATTTCCCGGTAAATGAATTCTCTTATCTGGTAATAGTAACCAGGGGTCATTCCCATGACAAGACAGTGCTTGACCAGGCCCTGAAGACCCCTGCCAGATATATCGGAATGATCGGCAGCAGGCGAAAGGTGGCCATTATCTTTGAAAAACTCCTTGACGAAGGCTTTACTCAGGATGACATCAAAAGGGTGTACTCACCCATAGGGATCGAGATAGGAGCCGAAACACCGGAGGAAATAGCTGTAAGTGTTGTAGGAGAACTGATCAAGGTAAGGGCGGGAGCTTAATGAGAATATCCTTTTCATTTCTTATATTCTTTGCGGTTTTTGTTACTCTATACGGGCTTCTCCATTTCTATCTCTACCGAAAGGTGATCAATGCCTTCAGCCCCGGCATGTATGCTCATCTTATATTGATATTCATGCTATTATTGCTGCTCTTTTCTCCAATACTCATTCGCATGGTGCCTGAAGACAACAGCAATTTTATCATAACCGCCGCGAACTGGATAACCTATATATGGATGGGATCCATATTCCTTTTTTTCTCATTCTTTGTTCTGATAGATCTTTACCGGCTGATAATCTTTTTCTCTTCCCGCGTTTTTACCACTTCTCTTCTTAATCTTTTGCCTCCCGCTAAGACGACCCTTCTAACAGTCGTCGTCATGGTCGCCGCTATTAACCTGTACGGCCTTTATGAGGCGGGCAGCATCAGGGTCGAAAAGGTGATTCTGAAAACACAGAAACTCCCTTCTTCTCTCCCCTCTTTCCGAATAGTGCAGATATCGGACATACATTTCAGCAGGACAAACGGCCTGAAACTGGCCCGTAAGATAACCGGCATAATAGGTGAACTCGAACCCGACCTGCTTGTTTCCACCGGGGATCTCATAGATGACAGGCTCCTGGAAAAGGAAAAGGTGGAAAAGTTGTTCAGTGCCCTGGATATAAAATACGGCAAATTCGCAACAACCGGAAACCATGAATTTATTGCCGGGATAATAAAGACCTCGGAATTTACTGTAAATTCGGGCTTCAGGCTGCTCAGAAACGAGAGCGCACAGGTCACAGACTTTCTGAATATTGCCGCTGT
>CAZJOB010000270.1:4187-5346 GCA_964547435.1 uncultured Desulfatiglans sp.
GGTTCGGGACAATGGCCACGCTATCAGAGGAAAAGATATTCTCCGGACTTTCATCCGACAGGATAACCATTTTTCTCAAACATCAGCCCCGGGTGGAGAAGGACAGCATGGGCAGGTTTGATCTTCAGCTTTCAGGTCATACCCATAACGGCCAGATATTCCCGTTCAGGCTTATTGTGTCGCTATTTTACCCCTATATGTCAGGGCTCTATGAGTTGAAAGACGGCTCACATATATATGTAAACCGCGGAACAGGCACATGGGGACCCCCTGTGAGGTTTCTCTCTCCTCCTGAGATAACTGTTATTGAATTCGTTCGTGAAGAACCCTGAGCAGGTAAAAAAGGATAAAAAATGGGAAAATCCAAAGGCATAAGGAGACTGATAAAGGCGTTCTTCTACTCGATGTCGGGGTTCAGGGCCGCGTGGAAGAACGAGGACGCCTTCAGGCAGGAGATTATCGTCGGCATCTTAATAATCCCCGCGGGACTGTTGTTGGGCGGCACAGGGACCCAGAGGGCGATTTTGATAGGCGCCTATTTTCTGATACCGCTGGTGGAACTCATAAATTCCGCAATAGAGGCGACTGTCGACCGGTTTGGCCCCGAGCAGCATGAACTGTCCGGAAGGGCAAAAGACCTGGGATCCGCCTCTGTGCTTCTGAGCATATGCATAGCCGCAATTGTGTGGATACTGATCCTTTTTGAAAATGCTTTTTAGCATGAGACCTTTGAAAATCCCCCATCTGTCATTCCCCGACTTGATCGGGGAATCCATAAGTATTTCAAAATACTGGATACTGCCTTCGCCGGTATGACGATATGAAACTTTTTGTTAGGTTATGCAAAGGTCTCAGCATGGCAGTTAAATGCGTAAAAGATTAATCATTTTACCGCGAAGGACGCCAAGTGCGCGAAGTTTTGTGCGAATCGGGTAACCGGCAAAAACCTACCGGTATACGATTCGCACAAAGATTGCTTTTCCAGGTATTGTGCTTTTAATCTCTCCTTAAGCATGTAGATCGGTTGCTTAACCCGACATTTTTTACGCGGCGTCATTGAGATGTTCCGATCACGGAAACCAAAATCCCTGCCGTCATTGTGGGACTTGTTGAAAATCCCGATGCTGTTTTCGGGGCCTGCCGGGTCGTAGCCTCCCTG
>CAZJOB010000271.1:0-5340 GCA_964547435.1 uncultured Desulfatiglans sp.
TCCGGAGTAACATCATCCATCATAACTCCGAGTATCTCCGAGGCAGTGCGCGAATGAATATCCTGCCCCTTTTTAAAGGCTTCAATAAGCGCGCTGTCGCCTGAGTAATGTGCAAAAAGCCTTAACTCAACCTGACTGTAATCAGCCGAGAGGAGGTAGTGATTCTCTTCAGCTATAAATCCTTTTCTTATTTCCCTCCCCTCCTCGCCTCTTATGGGTATGTTCTGAAGATTGGGATTGCTGCTGCTGAGTCTTCCGGTGGCGGCAACTGTCTGATTAAAAGAGGTGTGTATCCTGCAGGTGCCCGGATTAACCAGCTTTACAAGAGCGTCAAGATATGTTGATTTAAGCTTGGCAAGAGACCTGTATCTCAGAATGAGGTCCGGAATTTTAAATCCTGACAAGGCAAGTTTATTAAGCACCTTTACATCGGTTGAATAGGACCTTGTCTTTTCGGTTTTTTTCTGAACAGGCAGTTCCAGCTTTTCAAAGAGTACATATCCAAGTTGCTGGATTGAATTCAGGTTAAACTCCATCCCGCACTCTTTATAGATTTCTTTTTCCAGATCCCTGATCCTCTTTGCGAATTCCTTTGACATCTTCCTGAAAAAAGGCACATCTATCTTTATGCCGGCAAGCTCCATATCCATCAATGCCGGCAGCAGTCTCATTTCAATCTTATGGAAAAGGTCTTCATTCATATCCTCCCTGAGCTGTTTTTCAAGAACAGACATCAGTTTCAATGTAATATCCGCATCCTCACATGAATATTCCATCGCCCTTTCTATATGGACCCCTGCAAAATTTATCTCTGCTTTGCCTTTCCCGACCACATCATGGTATTGGATCATCTTATGGTTCAGATAGTGCTGTGCGAGATAATCAAGGTTGTGCTGTCTTAATCCCGGATTAATAACATAGGATGCGATCATAGTATCAAAATGGATTCCTCTCATATCAATGTCATTGTGTTTAAAGACAATAGCGTCATACTTGATATTCTGACCCACTTTCAGGATGTTTTCATCCTCAAGCATATCCTTTAATAATTCAAGGGCCCGTGATTTGGATAACTGCTCAGGCGCCCCCAGATAGATATGATCCAGCGGCAGATAATATGCTTCTCCCGGTTCAATGGCAAAGGAAATGCCGACAAGTAAAGCGGCGTGCGGATCAGTACCTGTGGTTTCGGTATCAATCGATACCAGACCCTTTTCCTTTATCCTGGCTATAAGAAGAACAAGTTCATCTTCCGACATGCAAAGACGATATTCCTTCTGAATATCTGTCTCCCTTATTGTAAACCGGTCCCAGAGATCCTTGAATTCCAGTTCATGAAAGATCTCTGACAAACTACTTGAATCCGAATCGTTTATTTTCAGATCCTCCACCTCTTTACCAAGAGGCACATTGAGGTCTATGGTGACAAGCTGTTTGCTCAGGACGGCATTTTCAATGGAATTTTCGAGATTTTCACGAAGCTTTTTTTTCGTAATTTTATCAAGATTTTCAAAAACATTTTCAAGTGATCCGAAATCCTTTATGAGCGTGAGGGCAGTCTTTTCACCTACCCCCCTGACACCCGGTATATTGTCCGAACTGTCACCGGAGAGCCCCATAAGGTCAATTATCTGTGAAGGTCTGAGTCCATATTCCTTTGAGAAGGTGTCAAGATCAGTCTCCCTGTCCTTCATTGTATCCCATAGTGATACATTCTTCGAAATTATCTGCCGAAAATCCTTGTCACCTGTGACAACAATCACCTTATAACCCTTATCCTCCCCTTTTCGCGCCAGGGTGCCGATTATGTCATCCGCTTCATATCCGGGCATCTCGATCATCTTTACACCAAGACCTGTAATGATCGATTTTATATATGGAAGCTGTTCCACAAGATCATCCGGCATCGGAGGACGCGTTGCCTTGTAATCAGCGTACATTTTATGCCTGAAGGTAGGCCCCTTTGAATCCAGGGCAACAGCGGCGAATTTTGGCTTTTTTTCGCTGAAAAGTTTAAGGAGCATCTTGGTAAAACCGAAGATCGCATTGGTTCGAAGTCCCCTGGAATTGGAAAGATTTGCTATGGCATGATACGCCCTGTAGATATATGAGTTGCCATCAATCAGGTAAATAACTTCCCTGTTCTCGTTTTCTGTCATTTTAATCCTTTATGCACAATGAAAAATTATTTTTGAGAATGCCTGAATGCTGAAAACGTCCATGAAAAACTTCATATTTTTGCATGGATAACGACTATGAATAGACTGAGGCGCTGAGTATATGGGAATTGATATTTCGTGTCAACAAAGGTCTCAGCGGGTCAAAAATTCATCGAAAGACCTTGTGTTCTGACACTAAAAATTGTTTTCAAGATTAGAGTTATGTCTACTGCTACTGAGTTTTAATGGATCACTTCTTTATCGATAACAGACAAACCAACCAGGCAATGACCCTTTATTCTCTCATTAACATCCCTGGTAATATGCCTTATCTCTGTTTTAAATATTACCGTTTCATCAGACGGGTTGCTCGGATAGTATTTCATATCCAGAATATCTCCTATTTGAATATGCCGCAATATTACTGACCCTTCATTTACCAGAATGCTCATTCCGGAACCGGATGTTTCCCATATCTTGAACTGATAGAGATAATCCATCTGTTTTATTGCGAATTCGACGCTTGAATACTTCTTTTCAATAAATCTTGCTTCAGATCTTCTTTCGATATTGTCCGGTCTGATTTCGTTTATTCGCCCTTCCATTTCTGTATCCCTTGATAAAATATTGGCCATGATGTTTACCTATGATATCGTTATTTTAAATGAGAAAAACGGGTTATGTATATGATTTTTATGCAATTTATGGGCCATAACAAGGCGCAATCTCCAAATAATTTTTAAAGATACACTGTTTTTTTTCGAGGAGATGCTTTTATTCAGGGAAACGCCGGTCAGAATCTGAAAGGCGCTGTCCTAAAAAGAGACCTGCCCTTCATTCAGAAAATTGGCCAGATCTTCATCAGCATAATCAAAGAGGAGTTTGGGAAATGGCGGGGCCTTCCACCTTGCCTGAATTTCATGCCGGGGGAATTTTTCCGGTTTTGTCGTTGTTTTCGCTATAGCTACAGGACAGGAACTGGCTGTGAATCCAATCCTTTCGCCATTATTGGTATATACTATATCATCGATAAACCAGCCCGGATGACGTCCGTTTATACCGTATACATGCCGGTCTTCAAAGAGGTAGGCAACGGGTCTGCCGTCCCATTGATATATTGTCTCATGATAATCATCTGTGATATAGGCTGTCGGATCGCCGTTTCTATTGAATAATGTCCTCTCCATACGCCCGCCTTCACATAATTATTTTAGATATTTTGTCCCTATTTGGCGTAATCAACTGCCCTGGTTTCACGAATAACAGTGACCTTTATCTGTCCGGGATATGTCAGTTCCTTTTCTATTTTGCCTGCTATATCCTTGCATAGTATAACAGATTGGTCATCCGATACATTTTCGCCTTCGACCATTATTCTTATCTCACGACCCGCCTGAATGGCAAAGGATTTACTCACACCCTTAAAGGACATGGCTATCTTTTCAAGGTCTTCAAGTCTTTTTATATATGATTCCAGCATTTCTCTTCTTGCGCCGGGCCTTGCGCCCGAAAGCGTGTCGGCAGCCTGGACAAGCACAGCAAGTATGGTATCAGGAGGTATATCTTCATGATGGGCGGCTATCGCGTGTATAACCTCAGTCGATTCATTATATTTTTTGGCAAGATCAGCGCCGATAATGGCATGCGGACCTTCTACCTCATGATCAACAGCTTTTCCGATATCATGGAGCAGTCCCGCACGTTTAGCCTTCTTTACATTGACACCTAGTTCTGAGGCCATTACTCCGCACAAAAAACTGACTTCCCTGGAATGCTGAAGAACATTCTGGGCATAACTTGAACGATATTTCAGTCGCCCTATAAGTTTAATAATTTCAGGATCAATGCCATGAACGCCAACATCAAAGGTAGCCTGCTCCCCGGCCTCCTTGATGCTTATTTCTATCTCCTTATCGACCTTTTTAACTATCTCCTCTATGCGCGCGGGATGTATTCTTCCATCCTCGATGAGTCTCTGCAATGAGATCCTGGCCACTTCCCTTCTTACAGGATTAAATCCTGAAAGGATAACCGCCTCAGGTGTATCGTCTATAATAAGATCAATGCCTGTAGCGGCCTCTATTGCCCTGATGTTACGGCCTTCCCTGCCTATGATTCGTCCTTTCATCTCCTCATTAGGCAAGTCAACCACAGACACAGTCTTTTCAGAAACATAGTCTCCCGCATATCTCTTTATTGCCAGGGCTATTATTTCCTGGGACTTATTCTTTGATATTTCTCTTGTCTCATTCTCGATTTTTCTGATCAGTTTCGCTGCGTCATGCTTGGCTTCCGACTCCATTGAAGAAATCAACAGTTTTTTGGCCTCGTCACTGGATATCCCTGCCAATTTTTCCAGTTGATTCCGCTGTTCCATTATTAGCGTATTATATTCGGATTCCTTTTTCTTTAGATTTTCCTCTGATCTGTTGACATTTTTTTCACGGCTTAAAAGCGAGGTCTCTCTGCCTTCGTATTGACTTATCTTCTTGTCAAGATTTTCTTCTTTATGGAAAAGCCTTTTTTCAAGAATCTGAATCTGGCTATACTTTTCTTGAATATCTCTTTCCATCTCGCTTTTCATCTGATAGATGGTGTCCTTTGCCCTGAGCATAGCCTCCTTTTTGATATTTTTGGCATTCCTGTGGGCCTCATTTATAATTTTTTTTGAATAGGTGGTTATAGATTCAAATTGTCTTTCAACCACCCTCTTCCCAACTATAAAACCGATAATTATGCCTAAAATGATTCCCGCCCCCGAGGCAATAATCATTTGAATTGTTGTCATATAAAATCACCTTCCTTACTTATGGAAGAACTCCATAATCTTTTCGGATTTTTATTAATATGGAACTGCCTATGAGGAATGAAGAGATAATACACTGTAAACTAAAACAAAAGAGCAGACCTCAGACAAAGGTATATCAACTGTTTTAAGACCAAAATAGCCTAATTCATTATTTAAATTAACAGGGCATATTTGAAATAAAATATTTGAAAACCTTTTTAATATATTAGTAAGTCCATCACTTTTGCGTTTATATATCTAAACTCATACCTCATCAGCAATCATTTCCCCTTACAGTAAAACAATCCACTGTAAGGCTTTAAGCAAAACATGATCACGAACATCAAACAGGAGCCATAAGGCGCCCCTTTTTCATTTGAAATATTATTTAAT
>CAZJOB010000272.1:0-4878 GCA_964547435.1 uncultured Desulfatiglans sp.
TACCGGGAATTTTAATTGTCGTTAGACCGGAATTCTAATTGTCGCTCATCACCCATTAATAGCTCGAAAAAACTCATCAGTTAAGATAATCATAAAGCCTCCCTCTTCTTGCCACTAACCCATACTAAAATCCCTGTAAAAATGGAGTGCAGCAAGAGCAATACAAGCTACACGATTGCTTAAGACATTTACGTGAAAATATTGGATGTGTAGACATGGTTGCGTGAATAAAATTTATAATAACAATCGATGATTTAATTTTTTAATCCCTTATTCCAGAAAGAATCTGGAGTCGGTATATAATTTCTTCTAATCCAATAAGACCATCATTGTTTTTATCCCAAATATCTATAGCGTCATTGACCTCCTGTTCAAATTGTTCCTGAGTGAACATAGTTTTAATTGTCGTATTCAAATCTGTAATAATCTGATCCTTATCAGAAATTATTAAATCTTTCACAGCTTCAGCATCAGCTATTGCCTGGTCCAATTGCACTTTACTAAACATGGAAGCGATGGTAGCGTTCAAAGCTGTGATTGTTTGTTCCTTCTGTGTGATATCATCGTTAAGAGTTGAGATAATCTGATCTTTTTCTGTGATGATCAAATCCTTGGCTGCCTCTGCATCAGATACAGCTTGATCCAATTGTTCCTGAGTGAACCACCCATTTCTAATTTCGTCCACAGTTGTGTGAGGAATACCGACAAGAGATATCTCTGTTGTCTGATCTATGTTAACTGATATTGTTAAAGGGATATCCCAGTATGAAGTATCCGTAATCTCAATTGAGTAGTCGCCATGTGTAATGTCATCAAAAGAAAAAATTCCATTAGAATCAGAAATATCAGTTAATGTATCAATTCCATTTGAGATTTGGATTGTAACATTAGAGATAGGGGTTAGCTCTGCAGAACTTAGGGTTTTCCCTGTAACTGTTCCTGTTGTTTTGGGATCAAGTGATACATCAAGAGTTGTTGTTGCTCCTGATAAAATAGAAATATTTTCTATATTTGATGAATGATATAAGGGGGCACTAACAGTTATGGAGTAGTCTCCTGGTGAGATGTTTTCAAATGTATATTCTCCTGACTCGTTTGTTGTAGATTGTATTCCTATATCTAAAGAGATCGTTGCGTTTGGAACTGGTTGACTCGATGAATTATCAATAATAATGCCTGAAATTGATCCACCTGAAAAATCGTAAGGTTGTGTGGCAATAGGTTCATAAAATACTTTAGGTAATGTTATATCGTCATAGTAATCATGTATTTGTGAATTAATTTGTGAGGCTTCAGTGGTCCCCCAATAATTGTTTTGAGCATCAATATCACTTACATCAAGTCCTATTGCCTGAATCCTTACCCAAATACTAATTAGTTCATCAGAAGAATAGTTATTAATAATGTTGTTGTATTTTATTACACAAGGTTCTGGAGGGCTATCAGAATCTATTAAAATTCCACCGCCCAAATTGCTCTCTATATTATTCATATATATTAAAGGATCACGACCCTGAGCATAAATACCCCCCGCTAAATCAAGCTCTGAAACATTATTTTTAATATCATTTTTATAGATCTTACAACCTCTACCATAATTAAAGATACCGCCACCTTTAGTACCTGTATTGGACTGTATCAAGTTATTTTTTATTTCAACATAATGCCCCCCATTTAAAATGCCCCCACCAATATATGTATCTGCAGTGTTATTTTCTAAAGTATTATTCCCTATTACTGTGTGAAAAGCCTTATTTAATATGCCACCTCCTTCACCACTCGCCCAGTTGTTATCTATGTTATTAGATATAATAATTGCTTTTCCAGAAGTCGATGAATCTCCTTCTATATAAAGACCTCCTCCACTTCCAGTTCTATTATTTGAAATAATATTATTTTCTATCTTTATTAAATCATCGCCTTGATAATATATTCCACCACCTTTATAAATGTAATCACCTACTCTGTTTATTACTCCATCTTTTCTATTATTAATAATTTTATTCAATACAATATAAGGAGCTGTATCATAGCATTTAATACCAGACCCATATTCTATTTTGCTATACTTGATTATACTTCCACTTAAATAAGCTCCATCAATATTATAAATTGCACTTATAGCTGAGGTAACAAATTTTATTTCACCCCAATCACCCGCAGAAGGAGTTTCCGAATTAGATGTAAACACTATCATTTCATTTTCAGCCCCAACAGCATTTAACTGCCCACCTATAACAAGACCAGTACCTGTATGAAATTTGACAATCACTCCCTGTTCAATAGTTAATTTCACTCCTTCTAAAACCTGTACATTGCTAGTCACAATATAAGGACTATTAGCCTTAGTCCATGTTGTGTCCTCTGTTATATTCCCGCCAACCTCTGTATCTGCAAACGTTGCTACCGCAAAAAAGAGTGTCGCCAATTGAAGAAAAAATAGAAATGCGAAATTTTTAAATTTTATTCGAGGTCTCATTTTTAAACCTCCTGTTGAAATCAGGAAAATATTTCGGAGGGGAGAGTACGCGACTTAATTATCCAACCAAAACCAAGCCAGACTCCTCTTTCATTTGATATAGTTACTTCATTTGAAAAGGCTTACCTTTTTATGAGTTGAGTATATGGAGACTGGTTCTGTATGTCAAGGATATCTTATGTAATGCTATTAATATTCCCTTTTTTTTGAGTACTTCAATCTTGAGGAATATTAATACAAGTCTCACACTTTTCATTTTCCTTACCTAAACAGTTAATCTATTATTTCCAGAACCTTATAACGTCCTCTTAAATAATTCTGACTATCTCTTACATTTTATATCCTGAGGCGGGACGATCTTTAGTAATTCAATTGGCATTTGAACGATTTAGGAAAAATTACCGCAATACCAAGGACAGCCAGATTAAGTGCCCTGGGAGTTCTACAACGGATAGATATTCTATTGAAAATGCTAATGTTGGCAAATCCGATAAATAGAAAATTATCCAGTCAATCGGGACGCGCTTTTAAAATTTAGTTGGAGTAAAAACAACAGGGTCACCCTTGATATTGACACTTTTACCCCCTGGAGGTGGCAATAAAATGTCACAGGCAGAGGCTGACCCGGTTTCTTTTGATTTTTATCTGTTTTTTTAATTTACTGCTTTATTGCCTTCAATTATTCAAAACATGAGTTTGAATTCTAGGAGACTGTCCGAGAATACAATTTTGTGCCATTTTAGTCATTCCCGCGAAGGTGGGAATCCAGTCAATTCAGGCACTTATGGATTCCCGCCTTCGCGGGAATGACGTCTGGGGTCTGTTCTCGGACAGCCTCCTAGTAAACCCTGGGTAATCCTTTTTATCCTCCGGCAAAGGGAAAAAGCTTGAAGGGTGATCCAGCCTGACATCAAAGGGGTGAGGTTCGGTTGTGACAATATCTTTTACACCGGTAATCTCCGCCTTTTCAGGCGCGTCATGGAGTTCAAGAACAACTATACTGTTTTCACCTTTTTTCAACCAGTGCCGGGGAACAAACAGGGAACGAAGTGACCCACGATCCCAGAATCTGCCCAGATTATGCCCGTTAATCCAGACAACACCCATGCTCCAGTTTCTCATATCAAGGAATGTGCCGCCTGCCTCATCCAGCGAGAATGTGCCGCTGTAAAAGGTCGGCCCCGTGTGCTCTGCTTCAGAGTGAGTAATCCTGTTAACCGATTCAAATGGCAGCGAATACATTTCCCAGCCATTCAGTTCAACGCCATTGATAGAAGCTCCTTTGACTAATCCCTTGCGGGCACGATCCTGAGTCCAGGGCGCAGTGATAACGCTTATTCGCCCGAGGTTGTAGACCAGAATATCAAGTATCGCCGGACCATTTGTTCCCGGCAGTTCCATTGTGAAGCTTTCTTCGCCGTAGCCGCGAAATGCCTTTCCTATTGTCCTGCCATTAACCATTACTATGGCATAATCCATGGGGTGATTGAGTGTGAGGGCGCCCTGTAATCCTTCATTAAATGATTTTCGGTAAAGAACAAAACCATATGCCTGTTCCAGTTCCTCCATGGCTGCAGGGGTTTCTGCAATAAGTGTGGGTTCTGACGGCAATACTTCTATCAAAGGCTGACGATCCCGCAGTTTTATTTCAGGAATTTCTATGACAGGCGGGTCATCAGGCGGCTCAGGCAGTTTCAGATCAAGCTTTTTGGTTATCAATTCACGCAATGCCATATATTTATCGGTTATACGACCGGCCTCATCAACAGGCGCGCTGTAGTCGTAGCTGGTCTGAACCGGCAGGTATTCATTGCATCCGTTTAAAAACCCAAAGGTTGTTCCCCCGTGAAACATGTAATAGTTAAATGAGGCCCTTTCATCAATCAGTGCTCCTGTCCAGTTGAGAGCTTCATCAACAGAGGAGTGTTTTGTTGCAAGCGGCATTCCCCAACCTGTGAACCAGTTGGTATAGAGCTCCGGTACAAATATGGGGAAATCGATAGACTCTTTGCCTTCGGATGATCCGGTCTGTTTATGGCCGCTGACTGCCTTACCCTTGTAGCCGTTATGCCCTCGCAAAACACCCTTAAGCTCGCTGCTGACAGCGCTTCGACCCGGATCACAGGTAAACAGCAGCGTATCAAAACCTGCTTGCGTAAAGATCTTCTTCAGCTCAACCATGTAACTTTCATTGCCGCCGGATATCATGCCATGTTCATTATCCATCTGAACCATAAGAAGTGGACCGCCATGTGTAACCTGCATGTCACCTGCCTGGGCATACACCTGCTCGATATATCTTCGGCACCATTCAAGCCATTTGGGATGAGTAGACCTGACAGGCACATCAGGATACTTAGCTGTCCACCATGGTATTCCGCCATATTCAAATTCCGCAC
>CAZJOB010000272.1:4919-5309 GCA_964547435.1 uncultured Desulfatiglans sp.
AATTCACCTTCTTTTGGTTCGCAAAGGTTCCAGAACAGGTAAAAACTGACTGTGTTAAGCCCCATTGCTTTGGCCTGTATTATTCTGGCCTCCCAGTCTTCAGGCAGTACGCGCCCGAAATGCATCTCTCCTGATACAAGCAAAACAGGTTTGCCGTCTATAAAAAATTCCCCGTCACGCGCCTCGAATCCGGTTACACCTTCAGGGATAATATCCCTCTCCTGTTTGACCAAAAAAAACAAGACAAGCAGGACAAGCACTAAAATAATTACAGGTAATATTTTTCTCATTGCTTCTCCAAATAAATATTCCCCTTTTTTTCATCCAGCTCCAGCCTGATATAATCGTACATAACACCATCACTCACTGAACCGGCAGGGACTGTCAGGG
>CAZJOB010000273.1:0-5306 GCA_964547435.1 uncultured Desulfatiglans sp.
TTACGACACAGTCTGGAAGCGAAGAATCTCTCATGAATCTATTATTCTGAATGGCGTGATCCGGCATATGACTGGTCATAAAATAGAGACCCTTCGCTTTTCATCCTCCGTAGTCACGCCAATGGCGTGACGGAGGACGGGCGCTCAGGGTGACAGGCACCGGGCATGGCTGTAGATACTTGATTGACAAATTTCTCAATTAAAACAGGTCATTAATCCTTTGTTGTACTCATAAAAAGCTGTTTTATGCCGCTTCGCGGCAATCTATAAGAAACGGAGGCTTTTTTGACCTCAATGAAAGGGCACAGAGTGAAAATTCATATTCAGATGTAGGGGTCTGGCTAAAGCGGGATGTCGGCCCGCCGAGGTTGCTTATGGGCAAATACCGGGCAGGCAGCCGCCGTCGCCAAAGCTTCCGTCTTCGCATAAAGCTATGACGGGACAAGGGCGGGCCAGGCGCAGGCGCCCCTACAGGTATTTTTGGCTTTTCCGTATACCTTAAACCTTATACCTTACACCGTATACCGTATACCTTACACCTGGTTTATTATTGTCAAATTTACCCCGCATATCGTTTAATCCATGTATCCAGACTTTCCCGGTTAATAAGATCCAGGGCTTTAAGCCTTGGACCTTTTTCCCACTTGATCATCAGGCGGTGATGAAGCCCTATTCTAACCCGATACACATCCGTCAACCCTTCAATAGATTTGACCTGATGGTGGATCGACGGACTTTGTGAAGCAAATTCCGCTATCGCATGTAACGCCTTTGAGACAATGGCGGGAGGCATGTTATTGCAGCTTGCTTTAAACTCATCTGAGTATTCGGGAACAGGTATTTTTTTCGGCGTCCTTTCGAATTCGGGTTTTTGACCGGCATCCGGGTCATCAGTCACGAGAAGCGGTTTTTGTATTTCAGTTTTTTTTCTCATATCCCGCAGTTGATCCCTCAATCTCCTGCGTTCATCCTGCTGGGCGCTTATCTCCATCTTAAGGTTGCTGATATGTTGTTTCAGGCGGTTCACTGCATTTCTCTGCTCCATGCTTTGGACCGAACTGGTTTGACCGGAATTGGCAACTGCAACCGGACTTATAATCTTTTCCTTCTTTTCCCTGTTAATTTGACTCACTATTGTTTCAAGTTCAATCATCTTTTCCCGAAGCTCCCGGTCCTTGTCCGACATCCGGTGATCAGATTCCGAGAGTTTTCGTCTGAGCTCGTTGATCTCCTTTTCCTTTTCTTTGATTTGATGTTCAGTATCATTTTTTTCATCTGCCCAATCCATAAATTCTTCAATGGGATCATCCCATGGATCAATATCAAGATCCAGCCTTCCATTATGTATTACTTCCAGGAGCATATCATTATCAAAGAAATTATTCGGTTTATCCACAATTGCTGCCCGCGAAAAGATTATACTCAAAGCGGGGAAATTTTTTTCAAAGTCATAGCTTAAATCAACCAGCGGGTTACCCCACTTCCAGGCCTCCTCATCGCCTGTAAGGGCCTCATGGCAGCGCTTCTCAAGAAGGGAATATCGATCTCTGTTCTCGATAAGATCGATAATAAATTCTGTTTTTTTCCTGTCATATTGGTCAGGAAGCAGACATTTTTCGATCTTTTTTATCAATTCCAGATCACCGGCCTCTAAAACCGACCAGAGCAGATCATGCATATGATTAACAGCGATCTGGTCCATGCCGGATCTGCCTTTCAGTTCAAGAAGCATTTCAAATGCCTGTTCTCTTAAGCCGTATGTATCAAGACATTTATAGGCCTCAAGCAGTTGATCATTATTCAGATCCACGGGTTTAAGTTTTTTAAGTTGATAAGCCCGCATTTCACTTATCACATCCACCCCTTCAACAAGCCCTGGCGAGGACTGGGCCTGTGTCATGGTTATTCCTTCATAGGGGGAGGCGTCTCTAAGAAGCTCCTGGTCTTTTTCATAGCAGCACTTTTTGTATTTCTTTCCGCTTCCGCATGGACACGGGTCATTACGCCCTACCTTTGGCACGGACCTTCTTACAGTAAAAAAGCCCCCCGTAACTACGTGAGGCTTCTCACGGGGAAGCTCTTTTATGATATCCAGTTGAGTCATGCGTTTAAATTTATCATCATATTCATCTCTATCGTAAAGATATTGAGTCTCATTGAGAAGCAACCTGCATGAATCACTTAGCCACCGCTTTTTTGACAGTTTTAACAGCAGCTTCTTGATAATTTTCTGTTTATCATTATGTATGAGGGCAAATTCTGTCACGAGTCTTAGAGCCAATACCTGGCGTTCAACAGAGATATCTTCGGCCTGCGCGACATCAAGGAGGGGTGTTATTGTCTCTTTGCACTGATCCCTGTATGGATAGATAAAATCTATAGGATTATGGACAACTCTTAATGTATCGGCAAGCAGATAAGGGTCCAGTTTGATTCTTTTTACGGCGCAGATATTTAACAGGATTCCCAGGGCCTTATCTTCACCCTCGTCGATGAATATTCTAATCAGGCCTTCAATCTCCTGTTTGGATACCTCATTAAACAATGCCGCTGTTTTTTCTACTTCAGAAAGGCATCGTTCTGTACTCCTTAACGCATTGATTAATTGAGTTTTATCGACCATGACATACATGCCTCTGTTATGAGTATAACAGCATCCATAATCAATGCCCTCCGGTTCCGATGATGCATAATTCATCCTCGCATTGCTTGCTTACCGGCATTCGCAGAGGCCTTTCATCTAGCCTTATCCCTTCCTTCGGCGCCCACTTGTCTACTGACACGGTCTTATAATATACGTAATCGGATGACTGCCAGATGGGATTGGTCTCGCCGCCCACCACAATAAAGTTGATGCCTTCGGGCCTGGGTTTAAAAAAGGAGTTGCCGAAATTATCTGCCAGATGCTCGCTCAGCCTGCCCGGATCATTCCAGCCTTCGTCTTTCAGGGACTTTGCCGCGAGCGGGTCCACTACAAAGGTGCATGCGCCCATCATGCCGGACGATTTCATCCTCTGCAGCAGGGCTTCAGCCCCGCCCATACCCAGGGTCTGGACGCTCCACCCGCGAAACACACTTATAGTGCTCTCAGCGGCCTTAAATCCCTTGCGCACATGGAAAGGCTCCCAGGGGCTCTTTTCCTCGTTTTCAGCGCAGCACTGATTATTGTAGCTTATGCCGTTGCCTATAGTGGCCATGAAGGTGTCTCCCGGCCTAGCGTCACCGAATACAATAGACATTAAGGTCCATGCCCTGCCTATCACGGAATTGGCATAATTGAACGGCCCCAAAGCAGCCGCTCCGCTGTTCATTCCTATTGTTTTGGCAACCGGCCCATTCACCACCACCATGCTTCCGTAAGATCCCGTGGAACTGGGTATCGATGGGTGCTGGGTCGATGCAATGGCAAGAATTACCGGCAGGTGTTCCGGTCTGGCGCCGGCCATAACCGCTATAACCGCCACATTTTCCACTGTATATTCATTCTGCTCCTCATGGGTGGTGACACTCATCATCCCCACCACCTCCTGGGGATCATGATCTGTGCCGGTTAGCATCTCTGCCACCCTTTCCTCTGTGGGAAGAACAACAGGCAGGCCGTCTGTCCAGCCATTTTCAAGGAACAGGCGATACAGATTTGCCTCAGTATCCGGTTCCAGCAAACGAGGGTGTTTTTCCTTTTTGGGAAACACGGGATTTATCTCTGCCTCGGTTAAGGGTTTTGTCAATGCCTCTATAACTTCATCCATTAACTTGACGCCTGTTACGGGATCATTTCCATTTATATATTCCACCAGTTTTTCCCTGGAGACCCCCATGACCGGATAGGGTGGAAATGCCCAGCGAAGATTCATTCCGTGAGTCCGCCCGTCCTTAATAACATAATCGGCGAACCGGGCCGTGACCATAGGGGCCGTGGGCACACCAAACTCACCCTCCATTGTGCGTGAAAACTCGGCTAAACTAGCCGAACAGCCGTCTCAGCCTCCTACACCGAAGACAACACCATCCGCCTTTTCCTTGAGTTCAACCCAGAACTCCGGGCTGTCCGCGAATGCGTTGCCGGGCTTGGGCTTCACTACTGTATTGACAGCAGGCATGTTTGTCTTGAACCATTTATCCATCTCCTCAAAGAACTCCCTGCCGCCCGCAAAGCCGGTATCCACCAGATAGATTGTCTTGCCTTCGAGCGTGTCAAGCCTGGGCGCCATTCGCAGCAGCACCAGTTCATCATGCGATATTTTAGGCTGTGTGTCCGGGTTGCGGTTTGCCAGCATATCGGCGCCAGCAGCGCCCCTGCGGCCGAATACGCCGGCAGGCTGACCCCTGGGATCAAGGACTGTGAGTTTCACATCATCGGATGACCCGCTCATACCGTCACACCCGGAAAACAGGGGGATAAGAACAGAGATCACAATAAACATGAACAGATATCTTTTCAAGTTCGCATATAATAAACCCATATTTGCTCCTTTTCTGGTATAGAATTCCTTTTACACCTAATTTAGCATCCATTCAAAAACATAAAGTTTTTGATGGACGCTATCAGTCCCGCCATAGACACGCTGTGGCGTGACGAAGGCGGAAGCCTCGTGCGAAGGCGGACCTGTCACGACGCAGCCCTGGCTAAGGCGGATCAGCTTAAGGCCGTAAAAGCAAAAACTTAGCTGAATGCTGATCGTTGAATGCTTCATCCAGGATTTTGACGTTTCTGGATGGATACTAAGTAATGAATACTGATGAACTCTTAAAAAATCAGATTTTTGTTTTTTCCGTCATTCCCGCGCAGGCGGGAATCCATAAATGCTTGAAATTAATGGATTCCGCGATCCAGCCTTCGCTAAAGCTACGGCTCGGCAGGCAAGTCGCGGAATGACAAACGG
This sequence comes from uncultured Desulfatiglans sp., assembly GCA_964547435.1. Lineage (GTDB taxonomy): Bacteria > Desulfobacterota > DSM-4660 > Desulfatiglandales > HGW-15 > CAZJOB01. The sequence continues at coordinate 4,884 of CAZJOB010000273.1, forward strand.
GGTATTTCGACCTTTTTCGAGTCTGTCAATATTGCCAATATAACAAAATAAATTCACCAATGTCCAAAACAAAAAAAATAGCAGCAAGTGCATAAGCCCCTACGAATACAATGACATACCCAATATGGATTCATCGCAACACTCAAGGATTCCTGTGCCTGGCCCGCCAAAGCGATGGCGAAGGCGGCTGTCCACCCGTCCCGATTCTTCTATGCAACACCCTTTGCTGGCAGAGACATCTCTTATAAATCTCCCCTGACCCCTCTTTACAAAAGAGGGGAACTTATAACCCTATTGCAAATAAGAGAAAGTAATCTCCCCGCTACTCCCCATTAAAAATAAGAAGCATTCTCCTCCCTTTATAAAAGTGGCTCCTCATAAGAATTTGTGGGTACAAATACTGATAAAAATTAGAACAAAAGA
>CAZJOB010000274.1:0-4388 GCA_964547435.1 uncultured Desulfatiglans sp.
GAAAGGAAGACGCGGCACGAGAGGCAGGACAGATCTACCTGCCCGATGAAGAGGAGAAGGGAAGGACCTTGACCCAGGAGGCAATGTTCATGCTCACCATGGTTCTTATTCTCATATTTGCCGCCTTTGCCAGACCGGCGGAAGGTTCAACAGGAATATGGGCATTTATATTCTCAGTCAAGTGGTACATCACTCTTGCATTGCTGATTGTACTGGGGTTTATGCTCAGGTTCTGGTTTGTAAAAGATGAAAGGGTTAACTGGGTGGAGTCCACATGGGGATTCATGAAGCAGATTTTTCCTCTTCTTGGCGCGGGTGTTCTTGTCGCGGGGTTCATGCTCGGAAGACCCGGACACCCGGCCCTGATACCGGATGAGTATATAGTGCAGCTCGTTGGAGGCAACTCCCTCTGGGCAAACCTTTTTGCGTCTGTGGCTGGTGCATTGATGTATTTTGCTACCCTTACCGAGGTGCCCATACTTCAGGGGCTCATAGGCGCGGGAATGGGAAAGGGACCGGCACTGGCGCTTCTTCTTGCAGGTCCGGCACTTTCTCTGCCCAATATGCTGGTAATCGGAGGGGTCATGGGGGTCAAAAAGACTGCGGTGTTTTGTACAATTATTGTTGTGTTATCCACTGTCGCAGGAATGATGTATGGGTGGATAGCGGGGTAGGATTTCACCGCAAAGGCGCGAAGGTCGCAAAGGGTTTTTTGTTTTTAAAATCGGAAAAGCGAAAAGCAAAAAAGAATTATTACTTTGCGTTCTCTGCGTCTTTGCGGTGGGTAACAGGGAAGCCACTATTAAGAGAGTTATACAAATAAGATTATCACCGCAAAGGCGCGAAGGTCGCAAAGGGTTTTTTGTTTTTTAAAAATCTGAAAAGCGAAAAGGAGGTAAATTATGGATATAGATGAATTGAGCAATAGAATTATCGGTGCTGCAATTGAAGTTCATAAAGTATTAGGTCCTGGTTTACTGGAATCTTCTTACGAACAATGCTTGTGCCATGAGTTATATCTAAGAAGCATCTCCTTTGAAAGACAAAAAGAACTGCCAATTGTTTATAAAAAGATAACGCTGGATTGCTGTTACCGGCTTGATGTTGTGGTTGAAGATACAATTATTCTGGAACTGAAGTCCTGCGAAAAAATAGAACCCATTCACAGGGCGCAATTATTGACCTATCTAAAATTGTCGGGAAAGAGCCTGGGTTTATTATTGAATTTCAATACACCTTATATGCGGGAAGGCATTGTAAGAATTGTAAATAACTTCAAAGAACAGATTAAAAGTTGATGTCCTTTTTGCTTTTCGGCGTCTCAGCGAAAAGCAAAAAAAAGAATTCTAACTTTGCGCTCTTTGCGCCTTTGCGGTGGATAACAGGGAGTCCACTATTAAGAGAGTTATGCAAATAAGATTATCACCGCAGAGGCGCGAAGGACGCAAAGGGTTTTTTGTTTTTAAAATCGAAAAAGCAAAAAAAAAAATTCTCACTTTGCGCTCTTTGCGCCTTTGCGGTGAACAGAAGATAAACATAAAAGCAAAAGGAGGTTATCATGGAAATAAAGGTATTGGGACCGGGATGCAAAAGATGTGAAGCCACTATGCAAAACGTAATGGATGCTGTCGCTGAATCAGGAGTAAAGGCGGATATTGAAAAAATAACGAATACCCTGGAGATCGCGAAATACGGGGTTTTCGGCACACCCGCGGTTGTTGTGGATGGTGTGGTTAAAAGCGTGGGTAAGATACCGACCAGGGATGAAATTAAGATCTGGATACAATAAAAAAGGAGGACAGTGTAATAGATTATGAATATAGAAAAACATACAGAAAAGGTTCACCAGATTGTAATCCAAAAATATTCCGAAGTTGCACGATCAGGAGGCTCTTCATGCTCCTGCTGCGGAGAAACAGGAGAGAAAATCTCCATAGAAGATTTCGGAAAGGCCCTTGACTACTCTGATGAAGATCTGCGTCTGGGGCCGGGTGAGGCAAATCTGGGGCTCGGGTGCGGAAACCCGCTGAGTCAGGCGGAACTGAAACCCGGAGAGACAGTGCTGGACCTCGGCAGCGGGGCTGGGTTTGATGCCTTTCTCGCGGCAAGGATTGTGGGAGAAACCGGCAAAGTAATTGGCGTGGACATGACTCCCGAAATGGTTGAAAAGGCAAAAGAAAACGCCAAAAAACTGAAGATGGGAAATGTCGATTTCAGATCAGGTAAAATAGAAGACCTTCCTATTCAGGACAGTTCGGTTGACGTGGTAATATCAAATTGTGTGATAAATCTCTCCCCGGATAAAAGAAAGGTGTTCAGCGAGATATTTCGCTCACTGAAACCCGGAGGCCGGATGGTTATTTCGGATGTGCTGAGGTCGGGTGAAATCCCGGAGCATGTCCTTAATAATCCGGAGGCTTATACCGGCTGAGTGTCCGGAGCTATTTCACCCGGAGAGGTGAAAGAGATTTTAACTGATAGCGGGTTCGAAAATATATCAATCAGGCCAAAAGAAAACAGCGGTAAAATAATTCGCCAATGGGATATTGCCGAGAACGCGGATAATATGGTGTTTTCAGCCTATATTCAGGCTGTCAAGTAGATCAAATTCTATATATGGAGTAATAAAATGAAATCTTTAATGATATTAGTCAGTTTCTGTTTACTGATAACCGCAGGGTCTTCTGCCAATGCGGCAACCTCTGAAGAACATGAAAAATTCCTCAAAAATCTTCCAGTCAAAGGCATGGTGACAATGGTCGCCCTGGGCAGGAAAACCTGTCCTCAGTGCAAGATGATGGCTCCGATTCTTGAGAAGCTTGAAAAGGAATATGAGGGAAAGGCCATGATTGTTTTTATCAATCTTCTGAAAGACCCGGAACAGCAGTATGTCTACAGATTAAAAGCACTTCCTACTCAGGTATTTTTTGATCCTGAAGGAAAAGAGGTCTTCAGGCATATAGGTTTTATGAGTGAAAAGGATATCGTAGCTCAGCTCGAAAAAATGGGTGTTGAATAATTAATTACTCTCGGAGTATGCCATAATGTTTGATTCTTTTTTTATTACGGTTAATGAATGGATCTCTGCCGGTCCCATGCTTGCGGCCATCGGGTGTTTTCTATGGGGTGTGATAAGCGTTCTTTTCAGCCCATGTCATCTGGCTTCAATCCCGCTCATTGTCGGTTATGTAGGAGGCCAGGAGGCAATGCTTACACCGCGAAAAGCAGGGATATACTCTGTTTTATTCTCGACAGGCCTGTTTATTTCCATTGCCCTTGTGGGCGTCATATGCGCCCTTTTAGGCAGAATGCTGGGTGATATCGGCAATTACTGGCAGGTTGTGATCGGTCTTGTTCTTGTGTGGATCGCACTGGGCATGATAGGGGTTGAAAAATGTTCCGCATCCGGAAGCCTGCTTTATAAACTCAACTTCAGAGGGTTTATCGGAGCATTCGGCCTCGGGCTGGCGTATGGCATTCTTTCCGGATCTTGTACATTCGGTTTTATCGCCCCGATCCTGGCAATTATCACGGTGCAGGAAAAGATCGCAACAGGCATCCTGTTTATAACCCTTTTCGCGATCGGCCATTGCCTGCCCATTGTTATTGCCGGAAGCTTTACAGGGTTTGTTAAGAGCATTATGGAGAACAGCCGATGGCAGGGGGCAGGGAACTGGTTTCGAAAGGGAGCCGGTGTTGTTATCGTCCTGCTGGGTTTATATTTTATTGTTAATCCTTTTTTGACGTCTGCCTAAACAGGAAAATCAAGGGATGTGTCATGCTGTTAAACAGCTACAGGAAAGAGATATTCAGGGTAAAGTGCAATCCCAGCTTTGAATCCGTTCACTGCATTGCCCATCTTGACCAGGATGTTTCCATGGCGCTTCCCTATCTTAATGCCGTGCTGAGTGGTTTTGAATATCTGAAGGATCCTCCGGCAGTTACATTTAAAATGCATGGAAAACTTGTAACTGTACATCCAAAAAAGATAGCTATAAATGCCCTTAAGGATGAAGAAGAAGCTGATAAAATACTCCAGTGGCTTAAAATGGAAATAAACGATGCATGGGATAAAAGGGATCAGATTGAACCAAGTTATGAAGGCGCAGGGAAGCCCGGGGTTTTTGAAATATTAAAGCATTTGCCCAAAACAAACTGCCACGAGTGCGGTGAACCCACATGCATGGTTTTTGCGGCCAGGATAGCGGAAGGGGCAAAAGGGCCGGAAGATTGTCCGCAATTAAAGGAAGAAGAAAGGTCGAAGCTTGCCATGTACATGGGACAGTTTCAACTGGAGATATAGTTATATGCAAACTAAGGAGAAAGGTCATGGCAGAAAATATTGAAGGAACAGGTGAAACAAGGGACTTAGGCTTTTTTGAAAAATA
>CAZJOB010000274.1:4398-5302 GCA_964547435.1 uncultured Desulfatiglans sp.
ATCTCTATATCTGGGTTATCCTCTGTATAATCGGTGGAATTATACTCGGAAAGGCAGCCCCTGGTTTTGCAAAATATCTTGACGGCTTGGCCATTTATGTGGGAGAGGCGCCAGTTGTTTCTATCCCTATTGCCATATGTCTGTTTTTTATGATGTATCCTATCATGGTCAAGATAGATTTTGCCGAGGTCATAAAGGCAGGCAAAAGCGGCAGGCCGGTGTTTTTGACCCTGATTGTCAACTGGGCCATAAAGCCTTTTACCATGTATGCCATTGCCCTGTTCTTTCTGGGAACAGCCTTTTATGGCCTGATAGGGCCTGAAGCCACTGATTATGTAAAAATGCCATTTGGACTGGACCTGGCAGAAGGGTCCACACATGGCGCCGGCACAGTGGTAATGGTTGATGGCATAAAAATGCTCGAAGTTCCCCTCTGGAGAAGCTATCTGGCAGGATGTATTCTTTTGGGCATAGCGCCCTGCACGGCCATGGTGCTTGTTTGGGGGTTCCTTTCCCGTGGAAATGACGGCCTGACACTTGTTATGGTAGCCATCAACTCCCTCACCATGCTGGTCCTTTACGGGGTGTTGGGAGGATTTCTGCTGGGGATTGGAAGGCTTCCCGTGCCCTGGCAGGCACTGCTGCTTTCCATCGGCATATATGTGGCACTGCCCCTTGCTGCGGGATTTATCTCCAGAAAGGCTGTTATTAGCGCAAAGGGAGAGACATGGTTCAAGGAAAAATTTCTTCACATCCTGACGCCGATTACCATTATAGCCCTGCTGATAACCCTGGTGCTGCTCTTCAGTTTCAAGGGAGATGTCATTGTGGCCAATCCCCTGACGATCCTCTGGATAGCCATCCCTCTCTTTATTCAGACCAATCTTATTTTCTGGCTCGGTTA
>CAZJOB010000275.1:0-3782 GCA_964547435.1 uncultured Desulfatiglans sp.
ATCCTTCCGCAGGGTTCTCTGTCTTTAAAATGTTTTGAGAGGGTTGAAAGATGTATTGCGATATATTCCCGTAAGGATAAATATATTTCTTCTTTGCTTTTAAAATGTTTATATAAAAGCGCTTCGGAAACATTCGCGGCAGCGGCAATCTTTCTGACTGATGTCCCATGAAATCCCTTTACTGAAAAAATTGCCGTAGCGGCTTTCAGGATTGAATATCTTCTCTCTTTACCTTCCATTATAATATAATTACCTTAGTTAAATTTTTTTGGAATTATCTTGAAGAATCACATCATTTCGAAAAAACCGCATTAAAACTTAGAAATGAATGATTATAGCTATTATTATTTTGCAGTAACCTTCAGAAACAATACCTGTCAATAAAAAAATTTTAATAGTCACCCCAGAATCTTACCGGTGTAATCTGTAGTCTAAGATCACATTGCAGGCATCGTTTCGATTCACTATTTGCAGACTCCTCATCCATGCTCTCGACAACTTCACAAAAACCCTGAAGGCGCTGCTCAGGAAGCTGACATGCACCCTCGCGGCGTGGAAGTGTACCAAAACCATCAATAAGGCCGATTTCACATTTGACTTCAACTGACGGCGCAAGCTCTTCGTCAATAAGGCCGTCCCCGCCAAGAAACGAGTCGACAGCCATGGCCGCTTTTCTGCCGGATGCGATTGCCTGGATTACAAAGGAAGGACCAATTACAGCATCGCCCGCGGCAAATACACCTTCCCTGTTTGTGGTGAATGTATATTCATCAACTTCAATAAGTTTCTTATCACTTAAATCTATTTCAAAAGCTTCAGGAATTTCAGGTTTCTGTCCTATAGCAAATATTACACAGTCAGCATCAATGACATGTGCCGAATCGGATATTGTATAAAGTTCAAATTCATTAAAGTCATTTATACAGAATGATTCAACATCCAAAAATTCAACGCCTTTAATTATTCCATTCTCGTTTAAAATTTTTATAAAACTTTTTGAAGGATGCACAATAATTCCCTCTTCTTCTCCTTCTTTTATTTCCTCGCATGAGGCCGGCATATCCTTCCTGCATTCCAAACATGCCAGCTGCACTTTTTCAGCTCCTAAGCGCACTGCTGCGCGGGCACAATCAAATGCGACATTCCCGCCGCCAAGGACAAATACATTTTTTCCGATATTTATCTTTTTACCGAGATTCAAATCTCTTAAAAATTCAATTCCTATAAATACACCATCACTATCTGCTCCGGGAATAGGCAGTTTTTGGCCTTGATGGGTACCTACAGCCGCGATAACTGCGTTATAACCATTTTCAAAAAGCGTATCTATCGATCCAATACGGGTATCAGTCTTTATTTCTACACCAAACTTTTCCACTTGCTGAATCTCACTGTCTATTATAGCCCTTGGAAGACGGTATTCAGGTATACCATAACGAAGCATACCGCCTGCCATAGGCAATGATTCGAACACTGTGACAGTATGCCCCTGCTTTGCCAGGTAAAAGGCTGCAGTTAAACCTGCAGGGCCTGAACCGATTACTGCCACCTTTTTACCTGTAGGGTCTTTTTTCTTTGAATTATTTTCCCATAATCTTTCTTTATCATTCTCGGCTGCAAAGCGTTTCAAGTCTCTTATGGCTATAGGCTCGTTTACTGCACCCCGCCTGCATTGAGTTTCGCATATATGGTTGCACACATAACCCAGTATCTTGGGAAACGGTACTTTTTCTCTTATAACGGCTGTAGCAGCTGAATAATTCTTCTCCAGTATAAAACGTACATAGCGCGGGACATCTATTTCTGCAGGACACGTGTACCTGCATGGAATAAGCGCAGTCTTGCGGTTCTTTCCTTTTACAAGCTCGTCCTTATCTCTAATGGCTCCGGTCGGACATACTTCTGCGCAGGCGCCGCAGAATCTGCACCCGGACTCGGCCAGTGAAAGCCCTTTTTCCGTACCGATATAAAATTCATCTCCGTTTTGTTTTTTAAAGAGTATACCTACACCCCGCAGATCCCTGCATGCGCGTACGCATCTTTCGCATACAATACATCTTGACGGATCATGTACAAAGAGCGGATTATCATCATTTACAGGATACGTCCTTACACGGCCGTCGCCGCTCAACCGCTCACCTATACCGAGATATTGTCTTACAGACTGAAGTTCGCAGTTCAGATACTTACTGCAAGTTGAGCAATCCGGCGGATGGCCGACAAGAATCTTATCCATAGCCAGCTTACGGGCATCATCAATTGCCGGAGATTTCGTTTTTACAATCATTCCGTCTGCAGCCGGAGTATTGCACGATGTTGGAAAGCCATCAATGCCTTCAACTTCCACAACGCACAATTTACATTCCCCTGTAGGGACAAGGTCCGGATGATGACACAGATGCGGAATATATTTACCTGCTTTTAAAGCAATTTCAAGTATAGTCTTCCCTTCAGGCGATTCAACTTCAATGCCATCTATGGTAATCTTAATCGTATCCAAATGTACTCCAAAAAATAGCGAATTTTATTATGGTTACCTCTGATAATTATCTTAACCGGCTCTTCCTATTACATAATTAAGCGGATCAACCTGCTCCCTTAATATCTTTAATTCCAGTTCAGTAGGAGGAGCAGTTTCCTTTATTTCCTTTGCCCATAACAACTCAAATTCAGTGTTTTCAATGATCTGCTGTTTTGTTACGCTGTGATGAATGCTTTCAACCTGCATCCTGCATGTATCTTTATCGTAACCCATTACGCATAAATCGGTTATAACTTTAAACGGCCCTGTTCCGGGAGGAAGGCCCGCTTCTTCGCGTGCCCCAGGTCCTGTCAGATAACCGGGCGTAGTAATAAAATCACACTTCTTTACGAACCGTTTTGCGTTATGCACAGTCATTACCATAGTCTTCCAGCAAAGTGAGCCCAGATCATTTGCTCCGCCGCTTCCCGGCATGCGTACCTTTGGCTTGGAATGATCTGTTCCTATCATTGTTGAATTAATATTGCCGTACATATCGAGCTGAGCGCCGCCTAAGAACGTGTAATCAACCATCCCTCTCTGACATGTTTCCATAATCTCAGGCATACTTGTTGCGGCAATTGCCCTGTGAAACGTTCTTGAATCGCCGACAGATATAGGCATCGAAGGAAGTTCCGGCCCTAGTCCTCCCGCTTCGAACAAAATATTCAGATTCGGGGCCACTGTCTTCTGTGCGAGCATTGCTGCTGCACACGGGCCGCCTGTTCCGACAACTACAATACTGTTATCTTCAAGATTTCTTGCTGCCAAACATATCATTAATTCCATGCTGTTAAATGACATTGTTATCCATCCTTTTTATTCAAATTTATTTATTAGTATCAATCAAATATTCCTGATTCCTTAATTTACGGAGTTTCTCTATTCCTCCGCAAAGATATAAATATTCATTAAAGTCCTTAACTCCGTAAATATATTTATCCAAAAATTTCTTTAATGATTCATCCGTTTTTTCAGCTTCCAGCCATTCCTGTAAATGATCTTCATCTGAAAAATATTCACCTGCCATATTTCCCGGATAAGAACCGTAAGGTACTTCAATGACTGCATCAACACAGAAGTAGGGTATCACTGTTCTATCGCTGTTTTCCCTTATTAACTCATGCGGTATCAAACGCTCTGTTGTTACGATAACTCTTTTCGAAGCCCTTACCAGATCAGAATCCGATATCATAATGCCGTCTACCTGACAGTTGCCGTACACATCTGCCCTGTGAACATGCACAATAGCTATATCCGG
>CAZJOB010000275.1:3882-5285 GCA_964547435.1 uncultured Desulfatiglans sp.
AGTATCTGCATATCATGCGTTGCGGTGTGTCCTGAAAGGCCTAAATTTTTCTTCTTCTGACGTACTATTTCGTGAAGCACAGCGGTCGGTATCCGGTTTGCTCCGAAACCTCCTACTCCTAAATAGTCGCCGTTTTTAACGTATTTTTCCACTGCTTCTTTTACAGAGGTAACCTTGTTTACCATTTTTAACGGTTTATTACGGAAATACTCTCTCATGCCGTTTACATCGGGTTTTACAAACAGATCCGGATTATCTTTAATTTTTAAATTTGTCATTGAATATTCTTCCTATTTATTTCGTAAATTTAAAATTTTTCTTGCTTCAGCAGGAGTTGCGATTTCCCTGCCGAACTCACCTGCTACTCTTTTTGCCTTTTCTACAAACTCTACATTCGACTTTGCAAGCACTCCTTTGGAAATCTGTATGTTATCTTCCATGCCTACCCTTATGTGTCCGCCTGTAATCACAGTCATGTACATTATTGTAAGATGCTGCGCCCCTATGCCGAATGCTGAGAATGTGGAACCGGCCGGAAGCTGGTTCTTCAAATGCATAAAATTTTCTATAGTAGCGGTCATGCCTGCAGGCGCTCCAAGGCAGAGCTGAAAATGCATGGGTGCTTTAATTAACCCTTTGCTGTGATAATAAAGCGAATTATAGAGCATGCCTGTATCAAAGATCTCCAGTTCGGGTTTAATGTCATTTTCTATTGTAAGCTTGCCCAGTCCCTCAAGGAATGCAGGCGGATTTAAAAAAACCGTAGTATTCATCCAGTTCATCGATCCCGCATCATAGGAACACATCTCGGGTTTAAGATTTACAAGATGCTTTGATCTGTCCTCAAGCGTAAGATTCGGATCAACAGATCCGGATGTCGTTAAGTTAAGGATTATGTCGCAATCCTTCTTTGCCCTTATTAGCTCAACTGTTTCCTTAAAGGTTTCATATTTCATTGAAGGGGATTCGTCTTCCCCTCTCACATGAATATGCGCTATGGCAGCGCCGGCCTTCCAGCACGCGTAAACTTCTTCAGCAATCTCTTTCGGCTTTGTAGGCACGTGCGGCGTATTTGATTTTTTCGGCCATGCTCCTGTAGTAGCAACTGTAATTATGCATTTTTCCATTATGCTTCTCCTAAAAATAAAATAAATCAGTAAACTAATTACTCATTTTGACTGATGTTTATTATTTTATTACAAGTCATCTCAAAATTATAGATTCATGAAAATGATTTACTACAAATTGGAATACATTACTGAATTTTCTGCGGAATCAGACCTTCCTGGTTATTTTTTTATGTTTTTGAACGTTATTACATCAGGTCTGAAAGGCGTCTTCAAAAATTTAGTAATGTATTCCAATTTCAACAAACAAAATATAATTTTAAGATGGCTTGTAGT
>CAZJOB010000276.1:0-5283 GCA_964547435.1 uncultured Desulfatiglans sp.
CCATTCAGAATAACAGATTCATGAGAGATTCTTCGCTTCGCTCAGAATGACAATGTAAAATACTCAGAATGACATTGTAAAATACTCAGAATGACAAATTTAAAATTGCTCAGAATGCATCTGTAGATACCATTTATTGACTTTATATATACCTGCTGTTATTAGAGATGCTCACTGAAAGGCTGATAACATGCAGGAAATACCAAAAAAGAAAAATGTTTTGGACACGGATAAAATAGGGAGTCTCCTTTTCAAACTCTCCATGCCTGTATTCCTGGGCATGTTCGTCCAGACACTTTACAATGTTATCAGTACCATATTCATAGGCCGGTATGTCGGATCGATCGGAATAGCCGCCCTGTCCATCGCATTTCCGCTTCAAATGATGGGTTACGGCCTTGGAACACTGGCCGGAATCGGAGGCATGTCTGTAATATCAAGATCCCTTGGCGCAGGAAAGGATAATGACGCGGAAAAGGCCCTGGGCAACGGTTTTACCCTGTCCATATTACTGAGCTGTTTAATAATAGCGCTGCTTCTTCCCTTTCTGGATTTCTGGCTTACCCTGATAGGCGCTTCTGAAAATGTGCTGCCCTATGCCCGCGATTACATGATCTACATTACGTTAAGTTATATTTTCATGATACTCAGCATAGCGCTTTTAAATTATACCAGGGCTGAAGGCAATGCCATTATCAGCATGGCAGCCATGATAATCGGCGCCCTTGTGGATATCGCCCTGTGCTTCGTGTTTATCGTGTGGATGAAAATGGAAGTAAAAGGCGCGGGTCTTGCCACACTCTTCGCCCAGATTTGCTCGGTGTTGTTCCTGCTGTATTATTATATATCGGGGAGAAGCTACCTGAAGGTGCGATGGATCAATTTCTTGCCAGATATAAAAATCATGAAGGAGATGCTCGCAATTGGCGTCGGCGCCTTTGTCCAGATGTTTGCCGCGAGCTTTTCCGCCATGATTCTTCTCAACATGGTAGTCAGATATGGTGGAGATTACGCGCTAGGGGCGTTCGGAGTCGCCCAGAGGATACTGATGTTCGCCATGATGCCGGCTATGGTGCTAAGTCAGGGCGCTCAGCCGATCCTGGGGTTCAATTACGGCGCAGGCCGGTTCGGGCTGGCGCTGAAATCCATAAAACTTGCGATAGGCTTTTCCGTGGCATTCGGCCTGATCGGTTTTTTTGTTGTCTATTTTACACCTGAACCCATTATACGAATTTTCAGTGATGATCCCAGGCTGATAGCTATTGGTGTGGAAGCCAACAGGGGCATGTTTCTTGCCCTGCCCCTCATCGGCCCGATGATGGTGGGAATCATGATATTCCAGGCCATCGGAAAGGCAAGACAGGCCTTTTTTACAGCTATCGGCAGGCCTGTTCTGTTTATGATACCGGGAACCCTGATACTTACCCATTTTCTGGGGTTGAAGGGTGTATGGCTTGCCTTTCCCACGGCAGACCTGCTTACCCTGCTGCTGGTTATTCTGCTTTTACTCCCTGTGCTTAAAGAATTCAGGGAAGGGGCAGCACTGGAGACAAAGCTCATCCCCGGTATAGAAACGCGATAAAAAATAACAAAGCCGTTGTCATTCCGGCACAAATGATGCTTTATTCCCGGATTTCTCACCGCCTTATATGAGCCCTACAGGTGATAATCTCCTGCCGCTTCAGGCTGGTAAAGGACTTCTTCAATGCGGATGCGGCGCACCCCGGAAGGGACCGACCATTCCACGACATCTCCCCTGGCGTATCCCAGAATAGCAGTGCCTACAGGCGCAAGAACCGAAATAGCCCCTGCTTCAATATCCGCGTCTTTTGGAAAGACAAGGATAAAAACAAGCTCCTCAGAGGTATCCAGGTCACACAGTACAACCTTTGAATTCATTGTCACTACATTTGCAGGTATATTTTTTTGCGAAACTATTTCCGCCCTGTCCAGCTCTTCCGCCAGAGACTCCAGATCCTTCCTGTCCTGCCCGCCAAACTCCTCTGCCACTTCAATAAGTTCTTCGAGTCTCGATCTGTCAAATTCAGTAATATACAGCTTTCGTTTCGCCATGATTGCCTCTGTTGCTTTTCCTTAATACTCTTATGCCCGCATTAAGATATCGGAATTATACACAGGTCTTTTCTATAACTCAATAATGGAATTAATGCCCAATAACAATTAATTGAATCAAGATCGTTTTTCCATTATGTAAAAAGCTTTTACACCAAAATTTAAAAAATTAACCCAAAAAATAAAATAGTGATCGATTATATTAATCAAAACAGCATGTTATGCCAATACGTTTTTAGGGATGAGATGGCACAGTCTTTGCGTTATCTTATTTCAGGACAACGCAGTCAAAAGGACATGTGTCATAGGTGGACGATTGGTTGAAAATGAAAAAAATTATGGAGAAATCTTATGGATTTTAAATTGAGTGAAGAACATCAGATGATAAAAGATATGTGCCACAAGTTTGCCAACCAGGTATTAAAAACAAAAGCGGCAGAATACAACAAACAGCACAAATTCCCCGCAAAAGCTGTCAAGATGCTTGGGGAAATGGGAATAATGGGCATCGTATACCCTGAGGAGTATAACGGCGCGGGAATGGACTATATCTCCTATGCCATAGCGATTGAAGAGATTTCACGGGGCGGGGCATCTACAGGGGTTACAGTTTCGGCACATAATTCACTTTGCCTTTCTCCCATTTATTATTTTGGGACTGAAGAGCAGAAGAAAAAATTCATGCCCCGTTTGTGTACAGGAGAGCATATCGGCTGTTTCGGTATAACGGAGCCGGGGGCAGGTTCAGACGCATCCGGCACAGCAACCAAGGCCGAAAGCAAAAACGGGAAGTGGGTGCTTAATGGCACAAAAAGCTTTATAACAAACGGCGGGGTTGCGAATATAGCGGTAATAATGGCAAAGACAGCCAAGGATGCAGGCCATAAGGGCCTGTCCATGTTTATAGTTGAAAAGGGAACCCCCGGATTTTCAGTTGGCAAGGCCGAGGATAAGATGGGCATACTTTCTTCTTCCACAACCGAGCTGGTTTTTGAGGACTGTGAAATACCTGAAGAAAATCTTCTGGGACAGGAAGGTCAGGGCTTTAAAATAGCCATGCATACCCTTGATGGCGGCCGTGTCGGAATCGCTGCCCAGGCAGTGGGCATCAGTCAGGCAGCAATGGAAGAGGCCATTGCCTATTCAAAGGTGAGAAAACAGTTTAATAAAACCATATCAGAGTTTCAGGCCATTCAATGGATGATAGCCGACATGGCGACCGATATAGAAGCCGCCAGGTTGCTGACCTATCAGGCTGCGGACATGATGAGCAGCGGTGACAGGCAGAAATATTCCAAATATGCCGCTATGGCAAAACTGTTTGCGTCGGAAGCCTCTCATCGTGTTACTCACAAGGCCCTGCAGATATTTGGAGGCTATGGCTATACCACAGAATACCCGATGGAAAGATATTGCCGTGATGCCAGAATAACTGAGATATATGAGGGTACCTCCGAGATTCAAAGAATGGTTATCGCGGCCAATATGCTAAAGTCTTGAAAATAATGAAAGGGATTCGTAATGAAAAACAAGGTAGTTACACTCAATGAAGCAATGGATAAGATAAATGATGGCGTTATTCTTATGGTCGGAGGCTTTCTCTCGGTAGGCTCGCCTCTTACAATAATTGACGCTATTGTTAAAAAAGGTGTTAAAAATATTACCATTATATCGAATGACACAGGCAAACCGGGCATCGGCAACTCCAGGCTTGTAGCTGCAAAGCTTGTTAAGAAGGTAATAACCTCTCATATCGGAACAAACCCGGAAACAGGAAAGCAGATGATGGAAGGCGCCCTTGAGGTGCAGCTTGTTCCGCAGGGAAGCCTGGCTGAGATGATACGCGCCGCTGGCGCCGGATTAGGCGGAGTGCTTACTCCTACCGGCGTTGGCACGGAAGTGGCCGAGGGTAAACAGACTATAGTCATAAACAATAAGGAATATCTGGTAGAATTGCCGATAAAAGCTGATGTGGCTATTCTAAAGGGCACGATTGTCGATACCTTTGGAAATATCTTTTATAACAAAACAACACAGAATTTTAACCCGCTTATGGCAACAGCCGCGAATACAGTGATTGTTGAAGCAGAAAAGATTGTTGAAGTAGGCGAGCTGAATCCCGATCTTGTAATAACTCCGGGAATATTTGTGGATTATATAGTAAGGAGCGCTTCAAATGAGTAATGAGAAAGTTATTATCGCAAAAAGGGTTGCAGAAGAATTGAACGATGGCGATGTTGTGAATCTGGGAATCGGCCTGCCAACAATGGTTGCCAATTATCTTCCGAAGGGGGTTGATATAATAATACATTCCGAAAACGGCATGGTTGGGGTCGATGCGGCGCCTGAAAAGGGCAAAGAAGACCCTGATCTTATAAACGCGGGAGGAGGGTATGTTTCCGCCAGGAACGGGGCCTGTTATTTTGACAGCTCGACATCATTCGCAATTATTCGCGGAGGCCATGTTGATGTTACGGTGCTGGGCGCCCTTCAGGTTGATGAAAAGGGCAACCTTGCCAGTCATAAGGTGCCCGGAAAAATGATTCCGGGAATGGGAGGCGCCATGGACCTGGCAACAGGGGCAAAGAAAAAGATTATAGCAACATTGCACACAAACAACGGCGAACCCAAAATACTGAAAAAGCTCACACTGCCTGAGACGGCGGTTGGTGTCGTGAATTTGATTGTTACCGAAAAGGCCGTTATAGAGGTCACACCGGAAGGGCTTGTATTAAAGGAAATAGCCGCCGGCACAACTGTTGAAGAAGTGATAGCCAGCACAGAGGCCCGGCTGACAATAAGCTCCGAGTTGAAGAAGTTCAATAAAGAGGACGCGTGATCCTGCAGGGTGTAATAACACCTTGTAATTAAAGGGAAAGAACGTCGAATCCCGCTACAGCGCATAGGCGTCAAGCTAAGAGAGGTTAACGCACCGAATGCTATTTATTTGGTGAGAAAAATGATTAATTTTTTTACGCAGAAGGGTGAGGTTCTTGTCGCGCCATTTTATCACGCCATAGCTTTAGCGAAGGCGGAAGCCTTAAGGCGACGGCGGATTATACCCCACCGAAAAAGAGGTGGCATATAAAATGCCACCCTACGACATCAAGGATATGCCAATTAATGAAATAAAAAATATCTTTTTGCCTTAGCTTGACGCCAATGCGCTACAGCGGGAAACATCCAACATCAAATTTTGACTCCTCATAA
>CAZJOB010000277.1:0-5274 GCA_964547435.1 uncultured Desulfatiglans sp.
ACTGTGAACTTCAGGCATTGGCATACCGTTTCGGCATCACGGCTCCGAAGTATCCTTATGAATTTCCAAACAGGGAGATTGACGCGTCTCATCCGGACATCTTTCTGGATCTGAACCGGTGCATCCTCTGCGGCCGTTGCGTTCGTACATCACGTGATCTGGACGGCAAGACAGTTTTCGAGTTTGTAAACAGAGGACCAAAGAAGAAGATTTCCGTAAATGCGGACGCAAAACTTGGCGATACCAACCTGGATATAACCGATAAGGTTGTTGATTCCTGTCCGGTCGGCGCCATTCTAAAGAAAAGAGTCGGGTTTGCAGTTCCTGTCGGGCAAAGGCTTTATGACTGGAAACCGATCGGTTCAAACATTGAAATATAACTTTATAATTCAAGGCGGAGTATTATGGAAAAACCAGCAATTGCCACTGCATCATTAGCCGGATGTTTTGGTTGTCATATGTCCATACTGGATATTGATGACCGGATTCTCGAACTAGTGAAGATTATTGATTTTGATAAATCCCCCATAGATGATTTGAAAACATTCAGCAGGCATTGCCTTGTCGGATTGATCGAAGGCGGTTGTTCGACAGAAGAAAATGTGCATGTATTGCATGAATTCCGGGAAAATTGCGATATTTTGATCGCCGTAGGCGCCTGTGCGTGCACGGGAGGGATTCCTGCCATGCGCAACCATGTTCCTCTTGAAGAGTGTCTTCATGAGGCCTACCTCAATGGCCCCACTGTCTACAATCCAAATCGTGTTATTCCCAGAGACAGGGAGATTCCTCTGTGTCTGGATAGAATATATCCGGTCAATGATGTTGTAAAGATCGATTATTTTCTTCCAGGATGCCCCCCTTCGGCAGACACAATATGGGAAGGGCTTGTCGCGTTGCTGAATGGAAAGCCGCTTTCATTTCCCTATGAAATGATCAAGTATGACTAATATAACAGGAGAAGTGCCGTGAGTGAAAATGTGAAAAGAATTGTTATCGAGCCTGTAACAAGAGTTGAAGGACATGGAAAGGTATCCATCCTTCTGGATGAACAAAACAACGTAAAACAGGCAAGATTTCATATTGTGGAGTTCAGGGGTTTTGAGCGCTTTATTCAGGGCCGTCCCTTTTGGGAGGTGCCTGTTCTTGTCCAGCGGTTATGCGGAATTTGTCCTGTGAGCCACCATCTGGCGGCAGCCAAGGCAATGGATCGAATAGTGGGGGGTGAGAACCTGACGCCAACCGCTGAAAAGATACGCAGGCTGTGCCATTACGGACAGATGTTTCAGTCTCACTCTCTTCATTTTTTTCATCTGTGCTCGCCGGATCTTCTATTCGGTTTTGATGCAGACCCCGCCATACGTAATGTTATAGGGGTAATAAATAAATTCCCCGAGCTCGCTGTCCAGGGCGTCATGATGCGCAGGTATGGCCAGGAGATCATCAAAGCGACATCAGGGAAAAAAATCCACGGCACCGGGGCTATTCCGGGTGGAGTCAATAAAAATCTCTCGATAGAAGAGAGGGACGCGCTCTTAAAGGATATTGATCAGATGGTTGAATGGGCCAGGGGGGCGCTTAAGATCGCCAAAGATTACACAATTGAAAATCTTGAAATGGTCAAACCTTTTGGATCCTTTGACTCAAATCACATGTGCCTTATTCGTGAAGACGGCGCCATGGATCTGTATGACGGGAAATTAAGGGCCATTGATTCCGCAGGAAACAGGATCTTCGATATGGTGGACGTTAGTGAATACACTGATTATTTGAGCGAAGAGGTAAAGGACTGGTCCTACATGAAGTTCCCCTTCATCAAATCAATCGGTCCGGAAAAGGGCTGGTACAGAGTCGGCTCGCTGGCGCGTATTAATGCCTGCGATTTTATCGACACGCCGGAAGCGGAAAAAGAACGCAGGGAATTCATGGCGCTGACTCACGGAAAACCGAATAATATCACGCTGGCTTATCACTGGGCCCGAATGATTGAAACACTTCATGCGATTGAGAAGATCAAAGATCTTCTTCATGATTCAGACCTTCAGGGCAAGGATCTGGTTGTGAAAGGCGACAGGAGAGAAGAGACAGTCGCGATGATTGAGGCTCCCAGAGGAACGCTGATCCATCATTACAGGGTGAACAAAGATGATCAGGTTGTAATGGCGAACCTCATTGTTTCGACAACGCA
Organism: uncultured Desulfatiglans sp.; assembly: GCA_964547435.1. Lineage (GTDB taxonomy): Bacteria > Desulfobacterota > DSM-4660 > Desulfatiglandales > HGW-15 > CAZJOB01. The sequence continues at coordinate 2,189 of CAZJOB010000277.1, forward strand.
CAACAACAACCCTATGAACGCGGCAGTCACAAAAGTGGCCGAAGATCACCTGAGCGGCGCTAAGATTACCGAAGGGTTATTGAATTATATTGAAGTGGCTATCCGCGCCTATGATCCATGCCTTTCCTGCGCTACTCATGCAATGGGTCGAATGCCTTTAATAATAAGCCTGTATGACCATGAAGGAAAGCTTATAGACAAAAAAATAAAACAATGACACCTGCAAAAGACGGGAAAGTTCTGGTGATCGGTTATGGTAATCCGGGCAGGCTGGACGACGGGTTAGGGCCGGAATTGGCCGAGGCTATTTCCCGAAAAAAGTTAAAAAACGTTACGGTTGACTCAAATTACCTTCTAACGGTCGAGGACGCTGCCGAAGTGGCAATCCACGATGTTGTTATCTTCGCAGACTCCTCAGTCAACTGCAAAGAACCTTTTGTTTTTAGTCCAATCGCCCCCAGGGTTGTCAATACCTTTTCCAGCCATAGCATTGAACCTGAAATAGTGTTAGGTTATGCGTATGACTTATTTAAAGCTCAAACAAAGGGCTACACCCTTGCGATTCGCGGGTATGAGTTCAATGAATTTGGAGAGAGACTATCCTTCCGGGCCCGGGATAATTTGAATTCTGCCGTCAAATTCCTCTCCGAATGTCTTATAACAAGAACTTTTTAGTGCGCGACATTTTTCTCACATATTATTTAACCTGGTAATGGCATGATCGCAGAAAAGATAAATGACCTGAACATACAGAGAATTTGCATAAATATCAGCGGAATGGTTCAAGGAGTGGGATTCAGGCCTTTTGTCTTTCGTCTGGCAAAAGAACTTGGTCTGGCCGGATTTGTAAGGAATGATCCATCAGGAGTATTTATTGAAGCAGAAGGTCCTTCTTTCGGGATAAAATCTTTTCTGGAACGTATACGTAAGGATAAACCGCGTAACAGCCACATTCAAAATTTTCAGTATCATTTTCTTGATCCTGATGGTTTTGATGATTTCCGGATTATGAAAAGCGATTCCACCAGGTTAAAGACCGCGGTTGTGTCACCGGACATTGCCACATGCCGGGAATGCCTGAATGAGGTATTTGATCCCTCAAATCGCAGGTATCTCTATCCTTTTACCAATTGCACACATTGCGGACCCCGCTATTCGATTATTGAGTCACTCCCTTACGACCGGATCAATACTTCTATGAAAAAGTTCAATATGTGCCCGGAGTGTCAAAAAGAATATTCGGATGTCAAAGACAGACGCTTTCATGCGCAGCCGAACGCGTGCCCTCAATGCGGCCCTAAGGTCGAATTATGGAATGCCGGCGGTGAAACCATCAAATCATTCCATAACGCAGTGATAGATTCTGTCAACGCCCTTAAGAAGGGAAAGATCCTGGCGGTCAAGGGCATAGGCGGTTTTCACCTGATGGTTGACGCCCGGAATGAAGAAAGCGTGCGCCGTTTAAGGCAGAATAAAAACCGTGAGGAAAAGCCCTTTGCCGTAATGTTCCCGTCAATAGAGATGATTGAGAAGCATTGTTTTGTTTCCGCACAGGAAAAGATGCTTCTGGAATCGTGTGAAAGCCCCATCGTTATATTAAAGAAAAGAAATATTATCAGCAGGCAGGACAAATTAGCCTTATCGATCGCTCCGGGCAATCCATGTCTGGGAGCCCTGCTGCCCTACAGCCCGCTGCATTATATTATCTTGAAGGAATTTGAAAACGCCCTGGTCGCCACGAGCGGCAATCTATCGGAAGAACCTATCTGTATTGATGAAAAAGAGGCCATCAAAAGGCTGGCAGGAATTGCCGAATTTTTTCTTGTACATGACCGGCCTATTGTGAGGAGTATCGATGATTCGGTCGTCCGGGTTATAATGGACAGGCCATGCATAATAAGACGCGCTCGCGGTTACGCGCCTTTGCCGGTTATGACAGGACTGAACAAAGACATATTATCAGTTGGAGGACATTTAAAAAACACGGTTGCCTTAAACTCAGGGGGCAATGTCTTTATCAGCCAGCATATAGGGGACCTGCAAACAAAACAATCTCTGAAAGCATTCAATGAAACTGTAAAAAGCCTTAAAAATCTTTACGAATCGTCTCCCGGGAAAATAGTCTGTGACCTTCATCCTGATTATCTTTCGACTAAATACGCGGAAGATCAGGGACTCCCTTTGATCAGAATGCAGCATCATCACGCGCATATTGTTTCATGCATGGCGGAAAACCGTCTTGAGTGCAGTGTCCTCGGGATTGCGTGGGATGGCGCCGGATATGGTTCTGACGGGTCAATATGGGGGGGAGAATTTTTAAAAGCAGACCTGACAAAATTTCAGCGGGCAGGACATTTCGAAGAATTCCTTCTTCCCGGCGGAGACAGGGCATCAGTCGAACCGCGAAGGGTCGCGGCATCGATACTTTTTGAGCTTTCAGACGGATCATTTGAAGAATATTCAGACATGGCATCGATAAGGGCCTTTTCTCGTGAAGAATTGATTGTTTTAAAAAGCATGCTGATCAAAAGAATAAATACTCCTGTCACATCAAGTGTGGGTCGTTTATTTGATGCTCTGGCTTCTCTTCTGGATATTAAACAGGTTTTGCGATATGAAGGTCAGGGGGCCATGGGTCTCGAATATATCATCGAAGATGCTGTAATTAATGATCATTACGATTTCTCAGTCAGCGCCGGCAAAAATGGATGTTATATCGCGGAATGGAAAAATATGTTCCGCGGGATAATAGCGGATATTCGCAAAGGAACCGATAAAAGGACAATATCTGCCAGATTTCATAACACTCTTGTTGAGATTGCGGTTGATGTGGCGCAAAAAATAAACGAAGAGAGGGTGGTCTTAAGCGGCGGATGTTTTCAAAACAGATATTTAACCGAAAAAATGATAGCCCGAATGCGCTCACTTGGTTTTAAGGTCTACTGGCACCAGATGGTCCCGCCAAATGACGGAGGGATATCACTGGGACAGGCCGTATTTGGGGCAGGCCTTAGAAATACTCCGGAGTATCAATAACAATACAGCATAAAAAAAAGGAATCGTGTGATATATGTGCCTTGCAGTAC
>CAZJOB010000278.1:0-5243 GCA_964547435.1 uncultured Desulfatiglans sp.
CATGTTTTATATTTTTCATTACTCCTTTAATTTGGATAAATCAAGGGGCGTTTTTTAAGCTGAGGGGACTACAGACTGAAGGCTGTTAGCATCTTGTTGGGTTCGCTTCGCTTAACCCAACCTACTGACTGTTAGGCTGTAGGCTGAAGGGCAAAGGCTTGATACTGGATACTGGATGCTGGATGCTGGGAAGAGGCGAAGGCATCTGTTGGGTTCGCTTCGCTTAACCCAACCTACTGACTCACACCCCGGTAATATGCAAAACCTCCTATTGCCCTGTTGCCGGCCATAATCGGTATTATACGGCTGAAGACGCTTATTTTTCTGCCGCTCTTTCTGCTCCTTATAATTCTGATCCTGTTTTTATCTTCATTATCATTTTCAGACCCGGATTTCCTCAGGTCCCTGTCACCTTCATCCATAAGGAGTTCACTTACAGGTCTCCCTACCGCCTCTTTTTCGGTATATCCAAACAGCCTGGTAAACTCCGGGTTAATATGCTCTATTACAGATCTCTCATCAGTCACGACAACCGCGTCTGTCTCATTTTGAAACAGATTTTGTATAATCTGATTTTTCGTAAGGAATTCGGAAACTTGTTCTTGATTTTTGTATTCTTCCATTTTCTTCCTCCCTTGTTTTCAATTTTTATATTCGGACTGATTTTATCTTTCTGCTCTTATTTTATTAATTTGCAATAGTCATGCCTGCTTTTTCTTACCATAACATGCTGTTTTTCTTTTATTATTTTATCAAACCAATGTAATGGCTGCACAGGCGCTGTCAATATTATGACGAATGACAACTTCCCGGCATAGAACCCGTCAAAAATATATCGAGAACATTCAACAGACTGATTAACTTTTATTCCCTAACCCTATTTCATTTGCCTGGAAATATTTGTTGAAATCGTAAAAAGTCCAACAATCGTCATTCCGGCGAATGGAGCCTGCCCCGGCATGACTAAAGCCGGGGGAACCTATAACTACCTGATAATACTGGATTCCCCTATTCCCGAAAATATCGTCGGGATTTTCAACAAGTCGGGGAATGACAAACAAAGAAAATCGACTTTTTACGAGACCAACATATTTGATGGTTTCTCAAAAAGGCTGTGATTATCATTCGACTCTTGAATAAGGACCCGAAATATTTACTATTGACCTGCTATACAGAAACCCATAGAATTCAGCAAATATGACGCAGTAAAAAGCTGTTTCATGTCATTTGCGGCATGCTATGATCGACGAACCTGGCGACTTTGTTGGAATTGTATTTAGACGGGATCAACAGGATTGACAAGATGGTTTTAAAAGCTTTTATAAAGACTACGAAAACAAAAATCCAGTAGATCCTGTAAATCCGGTCAAAAAAATTCGCCGTTCACCCTGAGCATGTCAAAGGGTCAGACTCTTATCAATCTGACTAATCATTTCAACAGGAGTTCGCTTATGTCTGATGAAAAGAAACATGAAAAAAAAGATCAATTAGAAAAAGGAATATCCAGGCGTGATTTTCTGGTAACAGGAGGTGCGGCTGCGGCAGGCGCCCTGATAGGCGCTGCATCCCCTGAGAAAGCCGCAGCCCGGTCATCCGCCCCTGAAGAAATCACCTGGCCTGAATCAAAGGGGTATCTGGTATATGACAGCAAAAAATGCATGGGATGCACAACCTGTATGCTGGCCTGTTCACTGGTTCACTACGGTGTTCAGAATCTCTCCCGCTCGCGCATTCAGATCATTCAGGATTCCTTCGGCAAGTTTCCAAACGATATTCAGATCGCGCCCTGCCGCCAGTGCGCGGTGCCCGTATGCGTTCAGAACTGCCCGGTCGGCGCCGCATACATTGACACTGAAAACGGCAATGTGCGAAGGATAGACAGCGATAAATGCATAGGCTGCGGTACCTGTCTTGAGATGTGTCCCCAGCAGCCTCACAGGCCTGTGTGGGTGGAAATCAATGGTGAGTGGAAATCATCAAAATGCGATCTTTGCATAGACACCCCCTTCTGGAATGAAAAGGGAGGACCGGGCGGAAAGCAGGCATGCGTGGAATCCTGTCCTGCAAAGGCACTGAGGTTTGTGTCTGAAATGCCGGATCAGAAAGAGACAGAGGGCTATGACGTAAACCTGAGAAATGACCATTGGATAAACCTTGGCCTTGTTGACAGCAGCGAGGTCGTGCCAAAGATGAGTCTTGAGTGGCCGCAGATGCCGGGAGGTGAAGAATGATGAAAGGCGGATATACAGGAAAAATATTAAGGGTAAACCTGACCACAAAAACAATCGGCAGGATCGATACTGAAAAGTACCTGGAATTCGGAGGCGGGCACGGAATAGGGTCAGCCGTGTTTTTTGATCTGGTGGGCGATCAGCTTCCTTTTGAGGCATTTGATCCCAGGAATCTCATTATCATGATGGCATCACCCTTTTCCGGCACATTTATGCCGGGATCAGGCAGATGCGAGGTTCAGGGCCTTGGCCCCATGCTCTATCCTGTTGAATGGTTCGGCCACAGCAATTTCGGAGGACGTTTTACGGCCCAGATGAAATTCGCAGGATGGGACGGCATTGTGGTTGAAGGGGCCTCGGATAAACCTGTCTGGATCAATGTTATAAACGACAGTGTCAAGATTGAAAGCGCTGATGGAATATGGGGTATGGATACATGGGATACACAGCAGGAGATTGCCAGGCGCGTAATATCAGACAGAAAATTCAAATGGGGCGAATGGGCTGAACTTTCCAACAACTCCTTCACTACCCAGGCACCGGCAGTCGTATGCTGCGGCGTGGCAGGGGAGAATAAAAGCCGGCTGGGCGCCCTGCTTCATGGTCCCGGATCACAGGCCGCTCTCTGCGGTTTCGGCGGTGTCTTTGGATCAAAAAACCTGAAGGCGATCAGCTTTATCGGTTCCGGCGATGTTCCAATCGCAGATCCGCAGGCCTTTATGGATGCGAGGCTATGGTTCAGGAAGTTCCAGTGGGATGTGGACAACCCGCGCGAGGCCGAGAGATTCGGCAAGGGAGGGCCTTACGCGCTAATAAGCGGCCGGCCCAGCGGCGGCAATACACTTAACCGCGATCTGCCTCTGACTCCTGCAAGGGCCGCGGCATGCGCATCCTGTCCAAGGGGGTGCAGAATGCGGCTGGCAACCGGCGACACCAACGAATCTGTCTGTGCAGGCACATTGACAATCAACGTTAACGGCTCGCTCAAACTCACGCGCCAGGGCGGTGATTTGATGCACAGGTATGGGCTGGGACACTGGCAGTTGATGCCGCTCATGAGTTATGTTGATACACTTAATAAAAAAGGAATCCTTGGAAAAGGAAAACAGATTGATACGAACCTTCCGTTTGATATGCCGGGGACCTTTACTTATTTTGAAGCCCTTATGAGACAGATTGCCACTCGTGACGGAATCGGAAATGATCTCGCCGAAGGCTGCGCCAGATTTGCGGAAAAGATCGGAAGATATAAGGAGGACGTAAACAGCGGGGACCTGAGTCTGGCCTGGTGGGGAACCGCAATGCATTATGATCCAGTTGTTGAGGCGGAGTGGGGTTTCGCCTCCCTTCTGGGTGAACGCGACCTAATGCTGCACATGATGTCCAACTATCCCCTGCACTGGATGGCCTGGACGGGCGACCCCTATCTCACGGCTGAAGATGCCGCCAAACTTTATACCGACGCCATGGTTCCCTACCAGGGGGATCCTTTTATGGTGGATCACAGTGACGGGCCTACCGGGATCTATTCGGATTCCAAGGTCAAACAGGTGGCATGGATCAAGCATTATGAAAAATTCTGGGTTGGCGCCGGAGGATTCTGCGGCTGGCGGTGGCCCATGTGCATCACCAACAACACGGCAGATAGAAGGGGACCCACACCAGAGGCGGAACCCAGGTTCTGGAACGCGGTTACAGGCAACAACCTGACCTTTGCCGATTACATGGAAATGGGGCACAAGATCTACACACTGGACAGATCCATCTGGGTGCTTCAGGGAAGGCGCCGCGACATGGAGGTTTACCCGGATTATGTGTATGACAGGCCGAGCTTTGGCGAAGATATGCCCATGTACATAGACGGCAAATGGAAATATGATACAGGCGCGGGAAGAACCCTGGACCGCAAAAAGGTGGAAGACTTTAAGACCCGGTTCTATAAGTTCGAAGGATACAATCCTGAAAACGGTTATCCCAAGCGCGACACCCTTGAGAAGATGAATCTCGGAAAGGTCGCGGACGCGCTTAAAAAGAAGGGTCGGCTCGGTTAGACAGATCTGTTACTCCATGGGGGGATCGCCGTCATATCCCCCCGAGGGATTCAGAAAGATCCTTCCCGGTTGTCCGGGAAGCGGAAGAAGCCAGTCCGGGCTGCTGAAAGGATAAAGCAGCCTGGCCTGCCACTGAACGGCAAAGTCCTCTGCCTTCACACCTGGATATTTTTCGTATATCCTTTTTACCATATCTTCGGCCGAGTTTGCTGTATTGTATATCTCCTCATAATTATTCAGGTATTGAATGGACCAGTCAACGCAGCCTGTGTAAACACCTGACTTTTTCTCCTGCACCTCTTCCATTATATGAATCTTTTCCTCATCGCAGTGACCGGGAATGATGATTCGTGCGTCAAAATCCCTGAGCCGTGCAATGTCCTTTCTCCAGATGACACGCCTGGCCACATTGCTTTCAATGGGCCAGAGATGGCAGTCATGAAAGGCAACATCGGTCGCGCATACAACTCCAATAGAGGGGACATACACCACGGAATTGTTGATACTGTCTCCTTCCCATTCACCAAAAAACAATATATCTTCACCTTCCAGTTCGATTTTAGGTTCTGCCAGCGGCATGGGTATGGTAGTGCTCTTAGGAATCTCACCCGGTCCGAAACGGTCGATCGCCCACATATCCACCTTATCGCTTGATGTAAAAACAATATCCTTTACAACACCGGGCAGGGCCACAATCCTGGCCTCGGGAAAGGCGAACTTAAGCACTGCCAGACCGAAATGATGGTCAGGATGAAAGTGAGAGACATAGATATGGGTCAGCCTCTTTCTCATTGGCAGGATCTTTGATACCATGCTGTATGAATCGCTTAATACCTGGGAAGCGTCAATCAATACCGCGTCCCTTTCACCATAAAAAAGGGTTGAGTTGCTGTTAAAGCCGAGATAGCTGTGAAGGAAGACCCTGAATCTAAGTGCCATTTTCTGCCCCCTTTGTGATTAT
>CAZJOB010000279.1:0-5235 GCA_964547435.1 uncultured Desulfatiglans sp.
TTCCAGTCTCACTGAAACAAGTTCGGTCATTCCAGAAGAGCCCCGGACCCTCTTTTTGCGCTGTATGGTCTTAAAATATAAAATTGTCATTCTGAACGAAGTGAAGAATCTCTCATGAATCTGTTATTCTGAATGGTGTGATCTGGCATGTGACTGGTCATAAAACAGAGACCCTTCGCTTTCCATCCTCCGTAACAGTGCTACTGCGGAGGACGGGCGCTCAGGGTGACAGGCATAGGGCACGGCTGTAGACACTTGCTTGGCAAATTTCTCAATTAAAACATCTCATTAATCCTTTGAAAAAATAGTATTCATCCTATTAAATTTATTAATGTTTGCCAACTTGACACCAAAAGACATCTGCAATATTATGCCGTTTGTTCATATCTTTAATAACAATATTTTCTTAATTGCTCCGGTTGTGACAAAGGGGCCCTTCCGAAGGAGGTTTCCATGCGTAATAAAATAACCGCCAGAACAATGCTTGCTTCATTCCTGCTGACATTCTTTCTTGTCCTGCATCTTTGCACTATCGTTTCAGCGATGGGAGGCAAAACCGTGAAAGTGAAGCGTCCCAACATCCTGTTGATTATCTCCGACGATTTTGGTGTGGATGTGACTTCAGGCATGTATCCGGGTATGATAGATGATCTTGTAAATAAATACGGTCCTTCGGGGCATAATCATCCCGATTACAAGTCTATTAATGGCAGACCTGCATCCACTCCCAGGCTGGATAAGCTGGCTCGTGAGGGAATGGTGTTTACCAATGTCTGGGCCCATCCCTTCTGTTCGCCAACAAGGGCCGCTGTCCTGACCGGCCTGTTCGGTAAAAAAACAAAAGTGCTCAGTTACGCGGACGCCCTGTCTCAGAAACACACTACTTTTGTTCAGAAACTCCGGGATGAAGGAGGTTACAGCACCGGGCTGTTCGGAAAATGGCACCTGGCCGGTCTGCCGGGACAGAATGGCGCCCCTGATTACCCTGGCATAAAACCGAAAGAGGCGGGGTTTGATATTTTCAGGGGCAATCTTCACGCCGCCATCACATCCTACTGGAAATACGATTATCAGATTCAGGATGAGAACACCAGGGCGAATGAGTGGCGGACTGAAGAGGCGCCTGTAAGGTCTCTTCCCGGCATTGCTCCAACCAATTTTGCACCGGTTGTAAAGGTGGCCGACACCATTGAATGGATTACAGGTCAGGAGAAGAAAAATCCCGACAAACCATGGTTTGCCTGGCTGGCCTATAACCTTTCCCATACCACAATCATACAGCAGCCCAATGCCATGTCAGTGCCCAATGCCGACACACTGGACAGCAAAAGCCTGGCTGAGATGAAGGCATGCGGCGGCGAATTCGGTTCAAACAATGCCGGCTCGTGCAGCGATGAATCGTTGATGCGCGCCATGACAAATGCAATGGACACGATCACAGGCAAATTGCTGGACGCAGTTCATGATCTTGATCCCAACACCTATGTCATTTACATAAGTGATAATGGCACCCCTATGTATGACATGTTCAATCTTAGTTACATAGACAACATGTACATAACCAGAAAGGGCAGAGGGAAGGGCACCTCCTATGAAAGCGGGGCGCGGGTGGCAATGGCAATCAAGGGGCCCGGCATTGGAGCGAAATCTGTAAGCCGTGAATTTGTTCACGCGGCGGACCTGTTTTCCACCACACTGTCACTGGCAGGTCTTGAAGTTCCCAAACAGGTAAGTGACAGCAAAGGCGCTAGCGTCGTGCCCCTTGACTCGGTCTCTCTGTCACCTATAATCTTCGGCGAGAAGGACGCCCTGAGGGATCCGGAAAAGGGGTACATACTCACGGAATCTCTAAACCTGATGAAAGAAGGAATGCGACAGGTGGGCGCGCGCAACGCAACATACAAGGTAGTGTGCACCGGCGGCACAGAGACAGGCGACTGTGTATTCTTCAACCTTGAGGACGATCCGCTGGAAGAGTATCCCATGGAGAAACCGGAAAGTTGTGTGGATTATACAAACGAAAGCTGGTCATCAAAAGATCCCCGATGGCATTTCTGCCGGCTGAAGGAGGTTATTGAGAATTATTCCTTTTTAAATCAGGCAGCCGATGAAACCATGAAATGAAAATAAGGCTCAAATCAGGTTTTGCTGTCGGTGCAACCGGGGAGTTTATGGAAAAGTTTGCTGATGGCCATGAAGTAATTATGGAGCTTGATGAAGGAACAACTGTTGAAGGCCTCCTTCTCAGGCTTTCTTCCATCGGGTCACGGAATGAATGGGATGATATACTGCTTCATGTTTTTGTGAACGGGGTGTTGCGCGGTATGGATTATATCCTGCAAAATGATGATGAGATCAATCTCCATATCCCCGCATCAGGGGGATAAGACAGGCAGATGGGTTTTATAAATAATCATTGCTGACCAGGATAAGATGAAAATGTATATTATTCCCAAATTGATTGCGTAATTGCAATTAACGTTGCGTTGCATTATTGCAATTACGCAATCAAATTACATCCTCCTTACGTGATATCCATATTAAATCAAAGATTTTGCTGAATATTATCATGTGGTTAGCAGAACAGCGCGTGTTACTGGTTCGATGGCACAAATAATGCTTTATTCTTATATTTGAGGCATGAATATTCTGCTTCGGAATCTATCTATTAAAAACGAGGGGGCTATAATGAGAATTGCCATTCCGGTATGGGAAGACAAGATTTCTCCGGTGTTTGATACGGCCCTCAGGTTATTGGTGGTCGAGATAAATGAAAGCGGAGAGGAATCACGTTTCTTCTATCAAATTGATGAAGATGACCTTGTTCAAAAATGCCACAGAATAAAGAAGCTTGAAGCGGACACGCTTATCTGCGGCGCGATTTCACAGGCGTTCCTTCAGATGCTTGGTGAATCATGGCTGAATGTGATTACAGAGATATCAGGCCCGGTTGAAGATGTATTACAGGCCTATTTGAGGGGAAATATATATCAACCCAGATTCCTGATGCCCGGCTGCAGGAAATACTGTTGCGGACAGGGTCACTTGGATCTAAAGAGGAAAAGAAATGGACAATTCATTTGATGAGTTCGCTCGAAACCTGCAGCAGCAGATATTTTCCGAAGTAAAAGAAACTTATGGAATAAAGGCCCTGGAACGATGGAAAAACCCCAGGTATATGGGTGTAATGGAAAACCCGGACGGTTATGCGCGTGTGACCGGTGTATGCGGGGATACAATGGAGGTTTATTTAAGATTCCGTGATGACAGGGTGGAAGAGGCGCTTTACAGAACCGATGGCTGCGGTTCAAGCAATGTATGCGGTTCGTTCGCAGCGGAACTGGCTCACGGAAAAGATCCCGATGACCTCATCGAGGTCACAGGAGAATCAATAATTGAAACCATAGGCGGATTACCGGAAGCGGAAAAGCACTGTGCCTTTCTTGCGGCAGAGACCCTTCAGGAGGCCCTGAATGACTACATGATCCGCCAGAGGAATAAAAAGGGGTAATTGTGATTATAAGTATAGCAAGCGGTAAAGGCGGAACAGGTAAGACAACTGTTGCGACTAATCTGGCGGTCTCTCTGGGATCTCAGGCGGTTTTGCTCGATTGTGATGTAGAGGAACCGAATTCACATCTTTTCATCAATCCTGAGTTTACCGGTAAAGAGACTATTACAACCTCTGTTCCGGAGGTTGATGAAGGCAAATGCACCTCCTGCGGAAAGTGTAGTGAGATATGCCAGTTTAAGGCAATTATACTTATAGGGGAGACTGTATTGACATTTCAGGAGCTTTGTCATAGTTGCGGCGGATGTATGGAGGTCTGTCCTGTCGGGGCTATCACGGAAAAGGGCAGAGAACTGGGCGTAATAGAAAAGGGAGAGAAAAACGGCCTTGAATTTGTTCACGGCAGGCTGCGGGTTGGTGAGGCCATGTCTCCGCCTTTGATAAGAAAGGTAAGGGAATTTGAAAAAAAGGATAAGATAACCATAATAGATGCCCCGCCAGGCACGTCCTGTCCTGTGATTGCGGCTATGAAAAATACCGACTTTATTTTGCTGGTGACCGAACCAACACCCTTCGGCCTGCATGATCTGAAGCTTGCCGTAGGGGCGGTAAGGATACTCGGAATTCCATGCGGACTTGTCATCAACAGGGCGGATATGGGTGATGACGGGGTGAAGTCATACGCAATAGAAGAAGACATCCCGGTGCTGCTTGAAATACCCTTTGACCGCAAGATTGCAGAGGCATATTCACGGGGTCAGCTTATAGTGGAATGTTTGCCGGAATGGAAAGACAGGTTTGCGGAATTGTACAGTAAAATTAGGAAAATAGTTAATTAAGACCGGCATATCATACAAGGAAGCCGGTTTAAGGTGTACGGTATAAGGTTTACGGTATCGAGTATAAGGTGTCAGGTTTCTGATTATTAACAGAGCTGTGGTCGCAAAAATAATACCTTTTCGTAAACCGTGGACCGTAAACCTTAAACCGCTTAAAAATATTTCCTCGGATTTTTTGTAGTTGAGGATTCGTATAGCCTAAAGGTAAGTAAGGAGCATCATGAAAGAACTGGTTATTATCAGCGGAAAGGGGGGCACGGGAAAGACAAGTATTGTTTCGGCCCTCGCTTCACTTGCGGAAAAAATGGTCCTCTGCGACGCGGATGTGGATGCCGCGGACCTCCACCTAATCATGAACCCGAAGGTCCTTCGGTCTTCCGATTTTCAGGGAGGCTACAGCGCTGTTATCAATAAGGACAAGTGTACAGAATGCGGCCTATGCAGAAGCCTGTGCAGATGGAATGCCATAGACGAAAATTACACAGTAGACAGCATCGAATGCGAGGGGTGCGGGGTGTGTTATTATTTCTGTCCTGAGAAGGCAATTGATTTTCCTCTCAATACATGCGGTGAATGGTATATTTCCGAGACCCGTTTCGGGCCCATGGTGCACGCCAGACTGGGTATAGCGGAAGAAAATTCAGGGAAACTGGTTACGCTTGTCCGCAGGGAGGCAAGAGCCCTTGGCGAAAAAAAAGGTCTACAACTGATATTGACAGACGGAGCTCCTGGGGTCGGTTGTCCGGTTATCGCATCTATAGGAGGGGCCAGCGCGGTCCTGGTCGTTACTGAGCCAACCGTATCGGGCGTTCATGACATGGTTCGTGTAATAGAACTGGCCGATTTTTTTCGAATACCGGCCATGGTATGCGTGAACAAATATGA
>CAZJOB010000280.1:0-5209 GCA_964547435.1 uncultured Desulfatiglans sp.
GGGGTATCCAGTGTTTTCAAATACTTACTGGATTCCGGATCAAGTCCGGAATGCCAGCAAAAAGACTTTTTCAAAGGTCTCAAATTGTTTTAAAGATTTTTCGCCTTTACTAAAGCTCTAAGGTTCTAAGGCTCAAAAGCTCTAGCCTTTCAACCTCCAAGTTCTTCGCTTGTCGCGCCATCTTGTCACGCCGAAGCTTTGGCGTAGGCGGAAGCCGCAGGCGACGGCGGATGGCTTGAGTGAGCAAAGCGAACGGGCGGTGAAAATGCTTTTAATCTTGAATATTGAAATTTAAATCATGCAACTTTTAATCATCGGCTCCAACGGCCAGCTCGGCTGGGAATTATGCAGACAGGCCAAAGAAAAATCCTTTGACATCCTGCCCCTTGACCTGCCTGAATTTAACATCACCGACAAATCCGCTGTCTTGAACGCGGTTTTCCAATCCAATGCAGACCTGGTTATAAACGCCGCGGCTTATACCGCTGTAGACAAGGCGGAATCCGAACCGGACATAGCATATTCAATCAACAGCAACGGCCCTTCTTATCTCGCGACAGCCTGTGTTAATGCCGGAATCCCTCTCATCCATGTCTCAACAGACTATGTCTTTGATGGGAAAAAGCAGGGGGCGTACTGTGAAACAGATACATGCTGTCCGATCGGGGTTTATGGAAAAAGCAAGGCCAAGGGTGAAGAAAATATCAGATCCTTATTAAAAGAGCACATAATAATCAGAACCTCATGGCTTTGCGGTGTGCATGGCAATAATTTTGTGAAGACAATGCTGCGTCTGGCCAGGGAGAGAGAAGAGATAAGTGTTGTAAATGATCAGCACGGCTGTCCGACCTTCGCGTTTGACCTTGCGGATGCGATATTGACCATAGCCGAAAAAATAAGCAGGAAAACCGATATCCCCTGGGGCACATATCACTATTGCGGAGCTGAAGGCACAACATGGTATGGCTTTGCCAAAAAAATATTCGAGATAGCAAAAGAATATGAGGATTTAAAACTAAAGACGCTCAACCGCATAACAACCGCAGAGTACCCCACACCCGCAAAACGGCCGGAAAATTCTATAATGGATTGCATGGCGCTTAAAAAAAATTTTGGAATAGAGACAAGACCTTGGGAAGATAGTCTGAAACTTATGCTTTGTCGTCTCTATAGTAAATAGGGATTATTTTGAAGGAGTGAATAAGATGGAAGATAAAAAGAGGACACTATATTTATACGAGGCACTGGAACTCCGCTCTGAATATGATGCCAGAATTAAAACTCTAAAAGACTGTTTTCCTGAATCAAAGCAGAATAGAGATAGGTTCTCATTTGCTCGGGATGATGATGTGATACGTCGTGCCAGTGCGGATTTTGATGCAGTCTCCGTTCGAAAGGAATTAAGGAAAATAGAAATAAAGCGGCGGAAGCTTAACAGCTCAATTCAGAAGGCAAATTTCAATCATTTAATAGATTTCCATGGAGATTCGATTAATCTCAGCGAGGCATTAGAAACGCGCAAGTCCTTAAATGAACAGATTGGTGAATTGCATAATCAGGTGGTCACTTCATCTTACCAGAAAGTGATCTACAAAGAAGGTCGGGATATTTTCGAAGAGAATGAAATCTCCTACAAGGATGCTGTCAAGGATCTTGAAGAAGCCAGATTATCTTTCAGGGAGTTGAACCGAAAACTCAGATTGGCATCTTTTGAGACATTGGTAGATTTTCAGGATGAATAAGGCACAATTTCGGAGACAAGGGAGCAAGCGCGAATGCTCTGGTGACAGAGCATAGCCCAGACCATAGCTTCTGAGACAGCTTTTATTTAGGGGCTGACGACCCAACGTCCGGTAAAGCCCTAAACTTCAGAGCTAAAAACAATGCAGCAAGTTGAACAAGAAAGCACCATAGCAGTATGGCTCCGAGTCTCCATTTTTAAACTCCTTCATATAGCAAAAAAGGCTTTTTGGGGATGTCAGACCATTAAAATGAATAAAAATGACTCACAGAGTTAACAATTTATCCAATCACCGGATTGTCGAATTTTGAATATAGAACCCGGAATCCTTGTCCGCCTCTGACAGATTGAATCCACCTTTGGCGGCAATCTTGAATTCCAACAAAGCCGGCAGCCGGCGCCTTTCGTGCTTTTAGCGTATTTCGCGGTTAAAATCTTTTAAGACTTAAACATTCTAACCGCGAAGTACGCAAAGGGCACAAAGAAAACCAATTTTCATTTGTCGGGTAGCCCGCCTGAAAATCCCGGCGACCATACGACAAATGAAAAGAGTTCACCTTTTAAAATCAATATTTTACCATGCTGGTTCAATAGCATGAGGACATTTACAATTGGGGAGAATTTATCAGCATTTAATTATCTAAAGGACTCTTTTTACGAATCGTAAACAGACAGTTTTTATGTCTGTTACCCGATTCGTAAAAAACTTCGCGTCCTTCGTGTCTTGAGTGAGCGAAGCTAACGGGCGGTTAAATTGTTTTAAAGATTTTTCGCCTTTACTAAAACTCTAGTATTCCAAGGCTCAAAGGCTCTATCTTTTCAGTATCCCAGAACAACCAATCTGTCAAACTTGACTCCGTTGTTTTGCTTGACAATGCTGAAAAAATCTAGGAGCATTTATTATGTGTTTATAAGGAGGTGACAAAACATGGAAGCTCAGGAACAATTATCACCCCAGTCAATAACCGCCATTGAGATCCTGGAAGGAATAGATACAAACCATCGGGATCAAGCTCTTGAGATGCTGAGAAATTTTGTTCACGAACTGCGTAGTGAGCAGAAATGGGAGGAATTATACTCGCAACATCCCGGCCCTATGATAGAGATGGCAAAAGAGGCACTTAAAGAACATAGAAAAGGCAATAGCCAGGAATTGTAATGATATCTTTCACTGTAAAATCATTGGATCGGTGATCATGACATGTATAATAAACTATTAAAATCACGGTAACCAATACAGACAGCTTTTCTTGTCCTTAATCCATAAAAAGAGTCCTTTTGCCGGATCGTAAAGAGGCAATGTTTTGTGGCTTTTTGGCTGACTTTAATCTGTCCTCAGTCCTCAGTCATCTGAATTTTGGTTACTGCCGGTTACCCGATTCGTAAAAAAACTTTGCGTACTTTGCTTGTCGCGCCATCTTGTCACGTCGACTTGTCACGCCGAAGCTTTAGCGAAGGCGGAAGCTCTGGCGTAGGCGGAAGCCGAAGGTGACGGCGGGTGCCTTCGTGGTGAAATCGTTTTTAAATCTTTAAACATTCTAACCGCCCCGACGAAATACGCTTTGCTGATTACTACGTGATATTTCACGGGGCAGGCCCGCTTCGCTCAAGACGCAAAGGACGCGAAGGGAAAATCATTTTTCATTTATCGGGTAGCCCGCCTGAAAATCACGGCGGCCATACGATAAATGAAAAGGTTTTGCCTTAAAAAACAGATTTTCACAATGCTGATTTAACACTCTCAATCCCATTTGCTATTGAATAATGTCTCAGCAGTACAATTAAACAAAGGCAACCTTTTTACGAATCGTAAAGCGGCAGATTTTTTGCCGGTTACCCGATTCGTAAAAAACTTCGCGCTCTTGGCGTCCTTGAGTGAGCGCAGCGAACGGGCGGTGAAATTGTTTTACGCCTTTATGCCTACAATCCAGTATCCAGTATCCAGCATCCCAGTGTAGCGGGTGGTGAAAATGATTTATGTTTTTACTGCACATTTGACAGTCTCAGCATATCAGGGTATACTTATCATCCTAAATCGGTATACCTGAGGAGGTTAGGGTTATGTCTAAGGTAACAGCAAAATATCAGATAACGATCCCATTAAACATAAGGACAGAACTTGGAATAGTGCCTGGAAGTGAGGTGGACATTCAAAAAGAGAAGGGCAGATATGTTCTCATTAATGATCCTGTCAACACAATAAGGGCTAGGTGGTGCGGTAAATTTAAGGATGGCACAAAAACAATGGATTATATCGATGAGGTGAGGGGGCTGGTAGATTGAGAATTTGTGTGGACACTACAATCCTGATCGATATATTAAAAGATGAATGCAAAGATTTTCAGGATAAGTTATATCTGGCTTTGTCGAAAAGAGAAGCTCTGGTTATTCCTGTAATAGTCTATGCGGAATTGATGCCGCAGTTTAAGGGAAATACAGATACACAAAATGAATTTCTAAAAGAACACAAAATTTCTATAGAAACACTGGATTTCGATGCCTGCACTACCGCTGCCAGGGCATGGATGAAATACCTTAAAAGAAAAAACAGGTTAAAATGCCCCGAATGTGGAAAAGAATTGGGAATCAAGGCACATTTTCTTTCTGATTTTTATATTGGTGGATTTGCCCTTAAAAAATGCGACTTCATTCTCACGCGAGACAGGGGCATCTATAAAAAGTATTTCCCTCAATTGGCTGGATACGAAGGATGCCTTGAATCACCGAGTTAACTATTTGACGAGCCAACCACTCAACCATTTAACTGATCAACAAATCAGCTAAGAAAGTAATAATTTCATGGACGTTGTCCCCCCTTTATTTCCAGGGAGGTATCAGGAAATGAAGGAAGAAAACTGTCTGTAAGTTAATATCTGAGTTACTAAATCGCAAAGCCTCAAAAGCTTAGTTTCCCAAGTCTCTATCTTTTACTAACCCTCTAAGGTTCTAAGGATCTAAGGCTCTAGCCTTTCAGTACCTTTTTACGAATCGTAAAGCGGCAGTTTTTTGCCGGTTACCCGATTCGTAAAAAACTTAGCGTACTTTGCTTGTCGCGCCATCTTGTCACGCCGACTTGTCACGCCGAAGCTTTTGCGAAGGCGGAAGCTTTTGCGAAGGCGGAAGCCGCAGGCGACGGCGGACGTCCTTGAGCGCAGCGGGCGGTTAAATTGTTTTTATTCTTTAATCTTTTAACCTCCGAGTTCTCCGTGCTCTCCGTGGTGAGAAAGGTTTTAAGCATTTCGCTTTTAATCCAGCATCAAGAATCCAGTAACCAGTATCCAGAATCCCAGCGAAACGCGATGCATTTTTTCCTTGACAAAACCCCCCACAAATCATAAATGTTCACCCCATGAACAACCTTAATCAGGAAATACGATACCGCCTTCTAAAGATCCTCGATACAGAAGGCAGTCTCACCCAGCGTGAACTGGCCGGCAGAATGGGTGTCAGCCTGGGCAAGGTCAATTT
>CAZJOB010000281.1:0-5203 GCA_964547435.1 uncultured Desulfatiglans sp.
CTTAACTGCAGTAATCAAAAAACTCTGGATACGCATGAAGTCTTTTTTAAAAGAAGCAGTGCCCATTGTTCTTATAGGCGTGTTCATTGTTAATCTTTTCTATTCTTTTGGTATATTTCAATACATAGCCGGATTTTTTGCTCCGCTAATGCAAGGTCTGATGGGCCTTCCCGATAAGGCCGTTATCGCCCTTGTTATAGGATTTTTGCGTAAGGATGTGGCTGTCGGTATGCTGGCCCCTTTGAACCTTACAAATCAGCAGCTTGTGACAGGATGCGTGGTTCTGGCCATGTTTTTCCCCTGTATCGCCACATTTGCTGTTATGCTCAGGGAATTGGGTTGGAAGGACATGCTCAGATCATCAGTAATAATGCTCGTGGCTTCATTAACTGTCGGAACGCTTTTAAATCATCTATGGCCGTAAAAACTGAATGAGGAGAAATCAAAAATGGCAGAATCAAAATACAGCAAATATTTTTCAAAGGATATTATTCGGGATGGAGAAATAGCCCCGTTTCTGCCGCGTGTAAAATTCAACAGCCGTAAGAATTTCGGAACCGGTAATTTCGGTCTGAGATTCGCATATGTTACCGAGCCCTTTGAAATACCTGAAGGTCCTCATGCCCATGACTTTGAACAGTATCTCTGTTTTTTGGGAACCCCTGGCAATGTCAGGGAGTTTGATGCTGAGGTGGAACTCTTTCTGGGAGCGGAAAATGAAAGACACATTATCTCAGAAAGCACGGTTGTGCATGTGCCAGCAGAAATGATTCACTGTCCCTTGCGGTTCATAAAAGTGAGTAAGCCAATTATGTTTATCAATGCTGTGTTAACCGACAGGTATTCACAGATAGACTGAGTTGAAGCTTAAGACCATATTTTATTTGACGCACAAGGGTGTTTTTTTTATACTTCACACTTCGAACCAGGTGATCTTATTAATTTTTTTAAATGGAGACGAAGATGATTAATATTAATATGAAACAATTTCCTCTGACCTATAATGATCGAATCGGCGGTGTTATTGTAGGGTGGGGAGCGCATCAGATGGTGGCGGATGAGTGTCGAAAGGCAGGAATCAAAAACGCACTGATAACGACAACCGGTTTGAATGGAACAGGGATTGTTGATGAGATTGTTGGGATACTCACCCATCATGGAATTTCAACGATGATTTTCAGCGGAGTTTCATCCAATCCCAGAGATACAGAGGTTCATGAAGGCTATAAGGTATTTAATGAGGCAAAATGCGACGGAGTCGTCTCGGTTGGTGGCGGCAGTTCCCATGACTGCGGAAAGGGCGTCAGGGCCCTGGCATCGAATCCCGGAGCTGATTTGAGCAAAATGGCCGCCCGTGTGGATGTCCCCTGGCAGGAGGAAATGGCCAAATTTAAGCCGGTTATTCACCCGCAGATCAGCGTGAACACTACGGCCGGAACCGGCGCTGAGTCAACCGCGGGAGCTGCACTGATCAACACAAAGTTAAGGGCAAAAATGTTTTGTCCCGTGCCGAATATGGCGCCGACCTGTGCCCTGAATGACCCGGCGCTGGCCCGAATGATGCCGAATAAACTGATTGCCTGGACAGGCTTTGATGCCTTTTCACATGCCTTTGAATCATATGTGTGCCGGCTTTCATCTCCATTGAATCAGGGCGCTATGATCCATGTCATTAAATTGATAGCCGAGAATCTGAGAGAATTTGCACATAATCCTTCAAACCATGTTGCCGCCGAAAACATCACATGGGCGTCGTGTGCGGCCGCTGTTGCCCTGGGATTTGGCGGTGGAGTAGGGGTTGTCCACGGTCTGGGTCATGGCATATCATGCCTTTACGATGTTCATCACGGCCGGGCTAACGCTGTTGTCACCCTTGGAATGGAAAGGTATAATCAGAAGTGCGTCCCTGAAAAATTTGCGGAAATGGCGAGGGCAATGGGCGTTGACACAACCGGTATGAGCAAGGTGGAAGCGTCGGATATGTGGTTTGTCGAGACAGAAAGGCTGCTTGATGATCTCGGCATTCAGTCAGGCAATCTTACCGAGCAGTTTGGAGTGAAAAAGGAGGATATCCCTCATATAGTCAAACATCAATATGAGAATGACTTCGCCCGTCAGGGAAATCCCAGAGATTTTGATTTTGATGAGAGCGTTCAGTTGCTTGAAGATCAGCTTTAGGTCAATATTCCTATGAATAAAAGCAAGTTATTTGAACCCATAAGGATAAGGGATCACATAATAAAGAACCGTGTAATCCAGGCCCCCGGCGCCAACCTGCTATGCAGTGATACCGGGGTGATTACACCCGAGGCGCTTGAGTGGGCCAGGGCGAGGGCAAAAGGCGGGGCCGGGGTTGTGAGCGTGGGACAGAGTCTGGTCAACCCGACACCTGACGCCATGTCCGGCTTTGTTCTGGATCTGACTACAGATAAAGTCATCAACGGCATGTTCCGCATGACGGAGATGATTCGCGGTTTCGGCGCCAGGTCCACTATTGAACTGGTATACATGGACTTTGGTATGGCGACTGAAACAGACACGGAAATTACTAACGAAGACCTTTCAAAGATACGCACACAGGATGCCAGCGGCATAATGGATAAACTGGCCAATAAGATGCCGGCTGACCTGTCTGTAGATGAGATCAGAAAGATCATTAATTATTATGCCGAGGCGGCAGTCCGATGCAAACGGGCGGGTTTTGACATGGTTCTCGTACACGGGGCCCATGGCATGTTTATAAGTGATTTTATCTCACCTGTCCGCAATATACGCACGGATGAATATGGCGGCAGTTTCCAGAACAGGTGCCGGTTTGTTGATGAGTTGCTTGACGCCATTCGGGCAGCGGTGGGACCGCGCATGGCGATTGAATACAGGCTGAGCGCTGAGGAAAGGATAAAAGACGGCCTGACTCTTGATGATCAGGTCGCTTTTGCCGGACATATAGAGGATAAAATCGACAGCCTGTATGTATCCACCGGGGTCCTGGAAAATGATGAGACAGCTACCTATATATTCCCTCCTGCCTATTATGAACGAGGCGTGAATGTACATTACGCCCGGCACTTCAAAGACGCCCTGTCCATTCCTGTGGGCACTGTCGGAGGAATCGATATGGCGCTGGCTCAGAAAATTGTAGATGAAGACAGGGCCGACATGGTGACAATGCTGAGGGCCCTCATCGCCGACCCGGAGATGGTCAACAAGGCCAGACGGGGTGATTTTGAGGATATTCGTCCCTGTGTAAGATGCAATACCTGCATCAATCAGCCCCATTATTTTTTTCTGCCGGTAAGGTGTGCGGTGAACCCCGAGGCCGGAAGGGAAAGTGATGTGCTGCGCATTCCGCTTCCAAAAAAATCAAAAAAGGTTGTTGTGGTAGGCGGAGGGCCGGCAGGTCTTGAGGCGGCAAGGACCGCGGCCGAAAGGGGCCATAAGGTTGTTTTGTTTGAAAAGTCGGACAAACTCGGAGGGTTGCTGATTACTGCTTCTGCCAATTCCATGAAAACCGATATGAAGGATTATCTGGACTGGTCCATCCGGCAGACAAGAAAAAATTCGGGCATAACTGTGAAGCTGGGTTTAAAAGCCCATCCACAACTGGTAGGGAACGAACATCCTGACGCGGTTATTGTGGCTGTGGGATCAAGCCCTTTCTTGCCCCCCATACCGGGACTGGAAGGTGAAAAATGCGTGTGGGCTGGGGATGTAGAGACAGGAAAGACAAAGACAGGCCCCAGAGTGGTTGTAGCCGGAGGCGGCCTGACCGGCCTGGAGGCTGCCATCAGCATGGCAAAGGAAGGCAAAACGGTTACTGTGGTTGAATTGCAGCCGTTTGAGGATATCGTCATGTCAGCGCCTGTAGTCAACATGGTCGCGTTATCCATGATGATGCGTGAAAACGGGGTCAAATATTCGGATAAAACCATAGTAAAGGAGATTAAACCCGATGGCGTCCTGGTTCAGGGACATGATGGCGCAGTTAAGCTTCTTGAATGTGATACTGTAGTTCATGCCCTTGGTATGAAGGCAAACAGGACTGAAGCTGGCGCCTTCGCGGATATCGCTGACGACGTGTATTATGCGGGTGATTGCAATACCGAAAGGGGCACCCTGTGGAACGCGACCACATCAGCCCATTATATCGCGCTGGAGTTATAGGCCTAAGGATTGGGTAAAATTCTGTTTGTAACCATTCCTGCCTGTTTATAGTCCT
The DNA here is from genome assembly GCA_964547435.1 of uncultured Desulfatiglans sp. Lineage (GTDB taxonomy): Bacteria > Desulfobacterota > DSM-4660 > Desulfatiglandales > HGW-15 > CAZJOB01. The sequence continues at coordinate 4,220 of CAZJOB010000281.1, forward strand.
TTTGATCAACAATAATCTGTATCTCAAAAGGTATTCCTTCTTCATCCAGTGCATTCGCGTACAGGCCGGCTTCATCAATTGTTTTTAATATCGCCAGCGGCTGAGGGTTTTCTATCACCTCTATCTCAACACCTTCATTATGCTGTTCCTGCTGAACTATCTTTTTAAATTCCCTGATATCAGATGCGTCAATATTCCTTCGAATGACCTCCGCAGAAGCCAGATGGAAATTCAATTCATCCAGAAGATGGATATTGATTAATAACCCCATAAGATCTTCATTACTCATTTCATTGAAATTGATTTCCTCATAGTTGTTATTCCCTGACTCAAAATCTTCCTGTTCATCATCAAAAAGTGTATTTCCGGGTTTTCCGGCGAGTCCTCTTTTATTGGCCTCAGTGAGAATCAATTCATAGGCGCCCTCCTCAAAACTCTCACTGCCATCCTGAATCATCAGCACCAGATCATAATCGCTGCAATTTTTATAATGCTCGGTAAGGTTTTTTCGTCTCTCTTTTTCCATGATATTACTCCAAATTTAGTTGGCGCCCATTTATAAAGGCCAATAATAGGGGACTTATCTCCAAATAGCAATTGGATATTTCTGTCGAAAAATCGAGGGCCATCACCTATTTTTATGAGAATATCATCAGGCTGAACAATCGCCGTGACAGCAGCATTCGCGTTATACAGGAAGAAGGAAAGGAAAAACTGCTCTTTGGAGGGTACAGGGCTTATCCCATGTCACAGGTTCCTGTCATTGTTTTTGGGTATGTCATCAGCAGGGTTCCTGTTTTCCGGCTGTTTCGCCCAAACCGGATGCAGATGGAAACTACACCATGGCGGTGAAATGAACATGCTTGATTTAACATTGACATACAACGTTTAACTCCATATAGTTCATTCCTTAAAATGGTATTTTTGTCCATTTTATCCTGATTTTAAAAATGATTTAAATTTTCTTATTAATGATGAACTAAT
>CAZJOB010000282.1:0-5198 GCA_964547435.1 uncultured Desulfatiglans sp.
GGCGGGATAAATTGGTGGTCAGGGAGGCTACGGCCCGGCAGGCCCCGATTACATCCTCGGGACAGGCACAGAAGACAGCATCGGGATATTCAACAAGATGCAGAATGACAGGGTGGAAGGATTCAGTGATCCGGTCTTCGCCATGACTACGCCCTGGCAGGCCCCGAAAACATCATCGGGGCAGGCAAGCTTAAGAATGACTTGATCATGGATTCCCCCGGCTTCAGCCCTGCCGGGCCAGACTTATCAAGTTCCGTAATGACAGATGGGGGACTTCTCGGATCGCAGAATCCAATGGGATTTAAAAAAACCTGAATTGTTACAAAAAATGTACACTGAAAGCCCTTCAGGCATCTTGACAGCAAAAGGATATAAAGGTTAACATTCTGCCAATAAAGATTTCGTACTCTCTTACATCAGGAAAATAACAGCGTTATCATTTGAAAGGAAACCCATGATTAAAGTAAATGAAAATTATTTGAAGCTCCAGTCCTCCTATCTGTTTTCCGATATTGCGCGAAGGGTTTCGGCATTTCAGAAGTCAAATCCCGGCAGAGATATAATAAGACTGGGAATCGGTGATGTAACAAGACCTTTGCCTCAGGCATGCATCGATGCCTTTCACAGCGCCGTGGATGAGATGTCAAATATCAAAACCTTCAGGGGCTATGGTCCTGAGCAGGGATATGATTTTCTGCGGGAAAAAATTGCCCTTAACGATTTTCAGGCAAGGGGAATTGAGATATTCGCCGAAGAGGTCTTTGTAAGCGACGGGGCAAAGTGCGATTGCGGCAATATTCAGGAGATATTTGCCAGCGATATCAGGGTTGCCATCCCTGATCCTGTCTATCCCGTGTATCTGGACACCAATGTTATGGCGGGCCGGACAGGCCTTTTCAGGGAAGGCAGATATGAAGGCATAGTTTACCTTGAAGGCAGCCGTGACAACGGCTTTATTCCTGAACTGCCGCGTGAGAAGGTTGATCTGATCTATCTATGCTTTCCCAATAACCCCACAGGTGCAGCCATTTCAAAGGCTCAACTACAGGAATGGGTGGATTACGCCAGGGAGAACAGGGCGCTTATTCTATACGACGCTGCATACGAGGCATTTATAAGGGATGAAACCCTTCCCAGATCCATATATGAAACAGAGGGCGCAAGGGATGTAGCTATCGAGTTTAGAAGCTTTTCCAAGACAGCGGGTTTTACAGGCGTTCGATGCGCATATGCGGTTATTCCCAGGACATGTCACGCCTGGACCTCTGATGGTGAAAAGATGCCGCTGCATAATCTATGGAACCGGCGTCATACAACCAAATTCAACAGTGTTTCCTATCCGGTTCAGAGGGCTGCTGAGGCGATCTACAGTGACGAGGGTAAAAGCCAGGTAAGGGAGCTGACCGACTATTATCTCAGAAACGCCGCACTCATAAGAAAAGAGATGTCCGCGCTGGGATTTGACTGTATAGGAGGTGACAACTCCCCCTATATATGGGTAGACACCAGGACCGATTCCTGGGCATTTTTTGACCTGCTCCTTACAAAGGCGGGCGTTGTATGCACTCCCGGGGCCGGATTTGGCAAATGCGGAGAGGGGTATATTCGCATAAGCGCTTTTAATAACTACGAGGATGTTGAAAGGGCAATGTCAAGAATAAGGGAGGCGCTGAAGTAACCGCGGTTTAACAGGGGCTGTATAAAGCCCCTGTGAGAATATAGTGGATCAACCTCCTGCACCTATCAAAATCTCTTCATTTTTACCATCTTCTTTATTTTTTTGCTTACTGTATAGGCAGCTATCTTAAAGACACGCGGGAAGGTCAAAAATTTATGTATAAACATCTTTTTCAATACACGCAGCGCCACTGGCAGTGTAAAAAATGAAGAGTATACATCCCGCCTTATCTGCTGAAGGTCATCTACTGATAATGCATCAGAGTATACCTTTCCTGACCCTTCCTCAATGTGGTAATTATCATAATTTTTAACCATGTCTTTCAGAGGAGAATATTTGGTCGCCCTTAAGACTGACAAGCCCAGGGTATCAACACCAAGCTCATGAGAGAATTTTACAATATCAAGCATCTCCTCCCTGCTTTCACCTATGTTCCCTATGATAAAGTAGCAATGATATATAATATTGAATTTTCGTAAAACCCTGAAGTATTCCCTGACTTTTTCAGTATCGAATCCCTTATTCATTGACGCCAGGGTTTTGTCATGCGCTGACTCTATTCCGCAAAGAAATGCCATAAATCCCGCTTTATACATCTTTTCCAGCACATCCGGCCTTTTAGCAACCTCCAGCCGGGCGTTAATGATGTATTTCTTTTTAATGCCCTCACTGATAATCAGGTCGCACAATCTTTCAACCCAGTCCATATCAGCAGTAAATATGTCGTCCGCAAAACCGACAATACCAGCCTCTATTGTTTTTAATTCAGAGATAACCGACTCCGGAGTCCTCTCTGACCACTTTCTTTTCTCTCCCATGGGATTGAATTTAAAATCACAAAACTTGCAGTTATGAGGACAACCTCTTGATCCCAGCATAAAGTCTACTTCCATGTCTGATTTATATCCATCGAAGATTGCCATATACTTATATCTGCGAAGTTTTCTGTTTGGATAAAAATCGCTCTTTACCGGTTCAAGCTGTCTATTTTTATTATGAATAATTCCATTATCTGATCTGTATGAAAGGCCGTCAATATCCGGCGACAGGCCTTTTAAAACGACTTCTCTTACAGCATCTTCACCATCTCCGCGAATAATTCCATCGATTCCGGAAATATCTTGAAAAAGCTCCTCAACGTGCGAAGTGGCATGTCTTCCGCCCACAATGACTGTCATACTTTCCGGAAGGCTGTTGATAACCTCCTTGACGAATTCCTCCTCAATACCCCAATTGTAGCTGATGAGGGCCAAATCGGTATTTTTCTCAATAATTGATGAAAGAGGTTTTTCTTCATACCTTAAGTCTATCACCTTTATGGTATCCACCATATCCTCTATTGCTGATGCGATATACTCCAGGCCGATTGGAGGAAGGAAACCTACAATTTTTAACTCGCGCTTGTAGGGATACAGACACAAAACGTTTTTATATTTCATTGATCACCGCTCCATTTTCTTATATGCAAGACTATAGGGAGTTCGACGTTGTATGTCAATAAAGAATCGCCACCCTGATCCACCATCAAAGTGTCATCTGTCCCACCCTTGGCGGGATTACCTTTCTATCCTCCATGACGCCATTGTCGTGACTACGAAAGACGGGCAGTCGCTTCTCTCCCGATAAAACCGGCAGGACTTCAACTATTTTGAACTCTTAAAAAGCTTTTTTATACCGCTTCGCAGCAACCTATGTGAAAGGAAGTCGACGACTTCATTGGAAGGGACTATCTTTTCCCCCTTTGGAAAAGGGGGCAGGGGGATTTAGCAAAGGTAGAGCCCGCACCATGCAGAATAAAAGCTCGATCGATGAAAAGGCAAAATCCCACCCGACCTTCACTTTACTAAAGGGAGGGGTTGGCCCACATTTTCAAATGGAAATATGGAAGGGTTGATAAACTTATAAAACTGAATTATACCTCTTCGCCGAGACCTATGCGAAACCAAGCTGCTTTCGACATCCTTGGAAATCCAATATACATCATTCCGGCGAAAAGAGCCTGCCCCGGCATGATTGAAGCCGTGGGAATCCAGTCATTTCAGGCACATATAGATTCCCGCCGGAGTTTATTCACGAACTTGATTCGGGGTGAGAATAACGTTTTTTGGATTTTTTACAAGTTCAATAATTATATCTCTGAGATAATCTTCAGGGCTTCGGATTGCTTTCCCTTATATAGGCCTTTGCCAGGGGCATTAGACTGGAGGTCTTAAAGGTCTCAATAAACTCCTTTAATATCTCATTGGATTTTTCTTCGTTATTTTGCATCCTGTAGATCCGCGCCTGGCTAAGCATCGCCTGTTCCTTGAAGAAATCATCAGGTCCGGCAACCAGAACTCCCAGTATATCTATGGCCTTATCATATTCCTTCTTTTCCTCATAACACACGGACAGGGCAATTCTTGCCAGGGATTTATATGCGTCATCATCGGCCTGTTCCAGAAATTTACTGTACCCCTCGATCGAAGAGTCATAATCTTTTTGAAGAAAGTCTATAAATGCTATCTCCGGAAGCGCCAGACGCGCGGCCTTGCTCATTGTGTATTTTTCTATGACTTCATCAAACAGTCTCCTAGATTCTTCCAGGGCCTCTTTGTCCTTTTCAGGGTCGAGGTCTTTGGAGACAGCATAATAGGCAATATTATAGACAGCCTGGGCCTTGTTATTCATATACCTGATATATGCGCCTATACATATACCGACAATTATAATGCCTATCAGGACCATCCCCGCGATCTTGAATTGTCTGGTATGTTCTGAAACGAATGTTATTGCCTTTGCCGATAATGTTATAAATTCATCGGGTTTTTTTAACAGTTCTTTTCTGGTTGTCTTTGCCATTGTTTTCTCTTACCTGTTATAGTTTTGAATAAAAATGTCTAACAGACACACAGGCATCCAGTCAAGTGAAAATTGCTTGTCTTTTTTTTATTCAAAACAGATAATCACCAAAATGAATCTTTATTTTTAAGGATATATGAACCTTCTCATAGATTATCTTGATAAACTGCCTGAGTCTCTCATGTATATTGTCCTGGGATTCAGCGCCTTTATTGAAAATATCTTTCCGCTGACCCCGGGTGATATGATAATCGCCTTTGGCGCGTTTCTTGTCGGGACAGGGCAATTGAGTTTCATCGGCGTGTACATATCCACTACATTCGGCAGCCTTATGGGTTTTATGTTCCTTTTCTGGCTGGGCGGTTATCTGGGAAGGCGGTTTTTTATTGAGAGGGATTACAGATATTTTAAAAAGAAGGATATCGTCAGGGCCGGACGATGGTTTAAAAAATATGGTCATTTTATTATTACTATGAACCGGTTTTTCCCGGGTGTGCGGTCCGTAATATCACTTGCCGCAGGAATATACAAACTCGATAAGGTCAGGGTGGCCCTGCTGGCCCTTATAAGCTGTTCGGCGTGGAATCTGATCTGGATGTCAATAGGTTATACCCTCGGCAATAACTGGGAAACCGTCGAGGAAAGAATTTCATCCCTGTTCGTGCGGTACAATGTGGTG
>CAZJOB010000283.1:0-5198 GCA_964547435.1 uncultured Desulfatiglans sp.
AACATGGGCTTTAATTCTTCATAAATAAAATCATTCCATTTAATAACTGTAATATCTTTATCCAGTAGTCGCCGGTTTTGTTCAACACCCAAAACATAGGCAGGGATTCCTGGGTTTTAAGGCACAAAAAAACGCGAAGGCGCATTCCCCGCTCTTCGCGTTTTTCATTGCTGAACAGGACAGATATTAAACCCCTCCTGCAAAGGCTTTTAGAGTGTAATAGAGATCATTCCACCTAAGTTCCTTCTTAAATGACCCTATATCGGTTTTATCATCGATCAAAACCATCTCTATCCCGCACATTTCACAAAAATCGGTCAGCATTTCCGTTGTCACTTCCTTGCTGTACCCGGTATGATGAGCTCCGCCACCCAGTATCCAAGCATGGGAGGCTGTCTCCAGATCCGGTTTGGGTTTCCAGAGAACCCTGGCCACAGGGAGTCTTGGAAGCTTCTCTGTGATATCAACCGTACGGACTTCATTCACCAGCAGTCTGAACCGGTTTCCCATGTCGATCAGGGATGCGTTGACTGAATCTCCTTCAGGTACATTAAATACCAGCCGGACCGGGTCTTCCTTGCCGCCTATTCCCAGCGGATGTATTTCAAGCCTTACTTTTTCTGAGCCGGATATGGTCGGGCAGACCTCCAGCATGTGGGCGCCCAGGACCATCGGATTTGCAGGATCCATGTGATAGGTGTAATCTTCCATAAAAGAGGCGCCCCCGGTCAGGCCTTTACCCATGACCTTCATTGCACGCACCAGAAGGGCGGTCTTCCAGTCCCCTTCCGCTCCGAAACCATATCCCTTTTCCATCAGCCTCTGGCATGCAAAACCGGGAAGCTGCCTCATTCCTTCCAGATCCTCAAAGGTCGTGGTAAATGCGACAAAATTTCCATCCGCCAGAAATGCCTCTATCCCTGCCTCCAACCGTGCAGCCTCTTTGAGGCTCTCATGCCGGCTGCCGCCGGGAAGGAGTTTATCATCAATTTCGTAGGTCTCTTTGTATTCCTTTATCAACCGGTCAATCCGGTCTTCTCCCACTTCTTTGATTCTGGCTACCAGATCACCCACTCCGTAGCCGTAAACATCAAAACCGAAAGCGATCTGTGCAGCAACCTTGTCCCCTTCTGTAACTGCCACATCCCTCATATTATCCCCGAAGCGGGCCACCTTTGCGCCCCTGATATCCTTCAGTGCCGAAGCGGCGCGTATCCAGGAACTGATCTTCCCGTGCACCTTATCGTCTTTCCAATAGCCTGCGACCACTTTCCTTTCGATTTTCATCCTTGTGTTGATGTATCCATGCTCCCTGTCCCCGTGGGCGGACTGGTTGAGGTTCATGAAATCCATATCAATCTCACCCCAGGGTATATCCCTGTTGTACTGGGTGTGCAGGTGGAGGATCGGTTTGGTTATTACCTTAAGGCCGTTGATCCACATTTTTGACGGTGAAAAGGTATGCATCCACAGGATTACACCACCGCAATCTTCATCTGCGCTTGCCCTGATGCAGAAATCCGTGATTTCCTGCGGAGTAGTCAGGATACCTTTATACCGAATCTCCGCCGGGATACTATCCAGGCTGCTCAGATATCCTGCAATCTCTTCGGTATGTGACCCGACCTGTTTCAGGGTCTCATCCCCGTAAAGGTGCTGACTTCCTGCGACCATCCATATAGTCATGTTCTCATATGCTTTCATAACCTTTCCTTTCAATATATTAAATTTTTATACAATAATAATCGATCGTCATCATAACGCCCCATGCTGATGAAGGAGTTTTTCGAGATCGGCCAGCGAGATCTCCTCGAGAGAATTCACAATCAGGTCGGCGTCAGTGAGGTAGTCATGGGTGGACAGGACACCGATGCAGGCCATTCCGGCGTTGCGGGCTGCATCGAGGCCTGCCGGGGCATCCTCCAGCACTATACAGTTAGATGGGGAAACGCCGAGTTTCAAGGCGGCGGCAATACATCCCTCCGGGTGAGGCTTACCCTGTCTCACATCTTCGGCACAAACCAGTACAGCAAATGTATCGACGCAATTGAGCGCTTCCAAAATGGCAGTTATATTTTTTCGGGGCGCGGATGAGACAACCGCCTGGGGCCAGCCGTTAGTTTCAGCCAGATTTATGATATGCGCTGCACCCGGCAGGAGCTTAACCCCCTCTACTTTCAGCACCTCCCTGAATGCCTCCTCTTTAGCATCACCGATCCTGACCACTTCAGCGTCCGACAGAGCTTCGCCCAGCAGGTTGCGTAATATTGCGTCATTCCTCTGCCCGAAGGTTTTAAGGAAGGTTTCCCTGTTGAGATCATATTTTTCAGCGGTCAGCACCTCTTTCCAGGCCAGCCAGTGTGCCTCGCGGGTATCTACCATGGTTCCGTCCATATCCCATATGAGTGCAAAGGTATTATTTCCTTTCATTGCTATTTTTATGTCTCCTTATTACTATCCTAAACAAACTGGAAATAGGGTTTTAGTATTATAGATAATATTTTATAATCCCGTCATGCCCGCGAAGGCGGGCATCCATTGGTTTTGGTCTCAATTTTTAAAATGGATTCCCGCCTTCGCGGGAATGACGTATACATGTCCACACTTTTAAAACCATCTAACAATATATTTTTACTGATTTCACAGCTTAAGTAATTTTGTTTTTGTATAGTAATTATTCCTTATTTAACATTCATATATTGGACAGCAGCCTTTTCTATTGCCAGACCTTTGTGATAGCGTTCAAAGAATTTTTCAAAACCCTTAACATCCTCAGGTGCCGGTTTAACGGCTTCCTGCATGCTGCCTTTAAAAACATGTGAGAGGAAATCCGGCAGAGTAATGCTTCTATTTTTTCGCATCATAAAAACAGCCAGCAGGGCCATCCCCCAGGCGCCGCCTTCTCCGGCGGTCTTCAGGGTGGAAACCGGTGTCCCGGTTGCTGCGGCCATGATTTTTTCTCCGACTCCCGGAGATTTAAAAAAACCGCCATGCCCCCTTATCTCGTCCACCTTTACCCCTTCTTCATTGAAGAGAATATTTAGTCCTGTCCTGAGAGCACACAGAGCGGTGAACAGGTGGGTACGCATAAAATTGGCCAGATTAAATCGTCCTTCCGATGAGCGGACGAACAGAGGACGGCCTTCGGTAAATCCGGTAATGTGTTCACCGGAGACATATCCGTAACTCAAAAGCCCACCCCCGTCAGGGTCTCCCTTCAGGGCCTGCTGCAGCAGTGTGCCGTACAGGTTATTTTTGGATACTTCTTTGCCCAGTACTTCCATGGCTTCTCCGAAAAGATTGATCCAGGCATCATAATCGGAACTGCAGTTGTTGGAATGGGCCATGCCCACAAGGTACCCGTCGGGGGTCGTGACCAGGTCTACTTCATGGTGTACCTTTTTCAGTTCCTTTTCAAGGACGATCATTGCAAAAACTGATGTCCCCGCTGATACGTTTCCTGTCCTCACAGCCACACTGTTGGTGGCGGCCATGCCGGTGCCCGCGTCACCCTCCGGAGGACAGACAGGTACACCCGTATTCAGTGTGCCGGACGGGTCAAGCAGAAGAGCTCCTTCATCTGTCAGAACTCCTCCATCTTCTCCTGCGCACAGCACTTCCGGAAGGATCTCCTTAAGCTTCCATCTGAATTTTTTCTCTTTTATACGGTTATCAAAGAGGGTGCACATATTCATGTCAAAGTCTTTTGTTTTGAGATCGATGGGAAACATCCCTGAAGCATCTCCGATTCCTATCACTTTTTGTCCGGTGAGTTTCCAGTGAATATAGCCTGCCAGTGTGGTCATAAAGGCGACATCCTTCACATGATCCTCACCGTTAAGAATCGCCTGGTAGAGATGGGCAATGCTCCAGCGCTGGGGAACAGGATAATTGAAAAGGCGAGTCAACTCTTCCGAAGCCGGACCGGTTATATTGTTACGCCATGTCCGAAAAGGGGTAAGCTGGTTGCCTTTACTGTCAAATACCATATAACCATGCATCATGGCGCTGAATCCCAAAGCCTTGATACGGCTTAAAGTCACACCATATTTCTCTCTGACGTCCTGTGCGAGGTCTGCATAGCAGGCCTTAAACGCCTCCCATATTTGCTCCAGGGGATAGGTCCATACTCCATTGGTGAAAGAATTCTCCCAGTCACAACCTCCGGCAGCCAGTGGATTGTAATCATTTCCGATCAACACAGATTTGATTCGGGTGGAACCCAATTCAATGCCCAGTATGGTTTCGCCAGCCTCAATCATGGATACATATTTTTTATTACCCATTCTCATATCCTGTATGTATATTTGCGTTATCGATAACGCGATAATATTAGAGAGTTATATTATTGTCAATTATATCTTTTAGATAGATCATGTCCCCCCACTTAAAATAATTGACAGTAAAAAAAAGAGATACTATATTGCGTTATCGATAACGCAATAGGCAGAGGGTCATATGGCAACCATGAAGGATATCTCTGAGGCCGCTGGTGTTTCTATTGGTACGGTGGACAGGATAATCCATAACAGGGGACGTTATTCAGAAGAAACAGCAGAACAGGTCCGTAAGGCCATGAAAGAGCTTAATTACATCCCCAACATCCATGCCAGGGGCCTGAAGCAGACAAAAAAACACACCTTCAGTGTTGTACTTCCGCACAGAGAACAGGACGGCGGATACTGGCGCCTGGTAGAAGAGGGAATACTCAAGGCCGCTGATGAGATTATTTCCTTTGGAAACGATATCAGGATATTCCCCTTTGACCGCTACTCTTCCCCATCCTGCATTGATGCCCTATCCGGGGCGCTCTCTTCTGATGCAGATGGCATGCTTATTGCCCCATGCCGCCCTGATGATATGAGGGCGCCCCTTGAGCATACCGATATTCCATACATCTTTATTGATACAAATATCCCTGATCTCAAGATGAGAACCGCATATATTGGTCAGGACTCACGCCAGAGCGGCATACTAGCAGGGAAGCTCATGAGCCTGCTTATAACAGGTAAGGCCTCAGCAGGGCATGACCACTATGTCCTTATTGTTGATCCCCCTGGCAGCAATTTTCACCTTCATAACCGCATAGAGGGGTTCCGCTATTATATGGATGCGGTCATGCCGGAAATAAGATTAATGACATTAAAGGCAGAGGCTGATGATGAATTGCACTTTCACAGCAGGCTTAAGGAATTCCA
>CAZJOB010000284.1:0-5194 GCA_964547435.1 uncultured Desulfatiglans sp.
CCTGGGTTTCAGTTTGATCAAATTATCTGTATAAATGCCTGATTTTATTCAGGCGCATATATATTAACATTATTTTGGACAGCAATGATCGCGATTTATGACTTCCAAGGAATTCAAAAGCAACTTTGTAGCGCATAGAATGTTTCTCTTGGTATAAAACAGTTCTTGGTAGCGCACCATGACTTATGCATAACATAAAAACACATTATTATTTGTAGGCGCAGGTCGGCCTCTCAGAGCACATCAGCCTTCGTCCCTGATTAACCGGGACTATGGGGAGACAAGAGGCGCAAGTGAAAAAAAATGTTCTGCAGGGGAGCCTTCTTTTGCGATTTATTGGGTATAAAGAGTTTGTTGAAGAACATGTAGCACAAAAAGAGGGCCCGGGGTTCTCCCGGAATGACCGAACCTGTTTCAGTGAGACTCGGAATCATGTAACTCAATGCCAGGGCGGGCAGCGCGCTGATTTAATCCTTTACCATAAACAACCGAGCCTCCGGTCGAATGATAACCCTCTGCACGCCTGACAGGCTTCTCCTTTGGCATAACGCAGAGACCTTCGGGCATGAAAGGAGAGCGCCGGGGCCTCTTTGGTTTCCAGGTGCAAACGGTTTCATGCATGCCAAACCGGGCGGACAGCCGCCTTCACCAAGGCTTCCGCCTTCGCAAAAGCTTCGGCGTGACAGGTCGGCGGGCGGACGCAAGGCCCGTCCCTACGGTTTATTGATAACTGGTTGATTACATTAAGGGCAATATGCCGTTTTTAATTTATTCCAGCAGCAGAGGAGGCCTTCTTCCGCTCACCGGATTTACGTAATGAAAGGGCATTTCAGATATTTCTGGAAATGGCGCTTCCGAAGGCCCGCGCATTGGTTTGTCAGGAGGAAATGTCTCCATTATTTCGCCTGCCGAAAGTTTGAGGGACATTGGTCCCTTTGCCCAGCCGCCTTTGTAGTCGGCAGTCCAGGTATAATCCAGGTCCATTGCCGTAAGTTTCCAGATATTGTTCTCTATCTTTGCCTTTTTCTCCAGAATTCCCGCCATCCATACGCCGTCTGAACCGTCAGGGCCTGAAAGCTGGAAAAGGCGCACCCTGATATCGGCGCTTCGACCGTCGTCTGAAACATGGATGACAGGCTGTATGATCTGATGACAGGTAAAAAATCCCGTGGACCTTCCGCCTGCAAAGGGGTACTGGACCTTCAGAGACTTTCGAATACGCTCCCTTCCGATGTAAACTCCCACAAATGGCGCTTCTCTCCATCCGTCTGCGGCAAACAGGTTCGAAAAATCATCCCATAAAAAATCATCAATATAGTACCCGTATGCGGTTGTGAGATTTTCGCACGCGTCATAGCCGATCGCCCTTCTTGCCAGCCGGTCAACCTCTTCTGCCATTTTTTCCATGTCAGCAATATTGACCTCATTAGTATCAGAATCAACTCCCTGTGGCACAGCGGCCTTCAAACCAATAAAACTGCCGGCAATAGTCACCCCTTCGGGATACCGCGGCGGAAGCCCTGTAACCGGATTGCTGTAATGGAACCCGGGGATGTAAAATTCAGGATAAATTTTATACGTTGCCGTCCCGGGCATGTCAGGGGGAAATTCCTTGTCTGCTTCGGGGGCAGGTTTTGCGCCATTGGCCCATCCCGTGTCATAGTCCGCGCGCATTACGGGGTAGATGCGCATGGATTGAATGCACCAGACGCCGTCATTTTTCACATATTCATTCTCGAACACGGAAAGCCCCCATTCGCCTGATTCGCCGTATTTGCCGGACATGATCAATTCACTGCCCCGGGCCCTGGCGGTCAGACCGTCGGGAGAGATATCCACCAGTGTCTGAACCTGAAGATGATCATTGAGATCTCCTTCACGCAGTCCCTGTGGCCCGAACTGCTCCAGGGCGCGCCGGATGCTGTTCCTTCCCGCATAGACTCCCCGAAGGCCCGGTTCCATGGTTCCATCCTTTGAGAAAAGATCGGCAACATCATCCCACATTCTGCGGTCAACATAATAACCGTAAATATGTTGCAGGTTTTCTACCTCCTGCTGGTCATTGAGCCGCCGCGCGCGTGTCTTAAGATCCCTCAGCCTTTTTATCAGGCTTTTCTCGTCGGGCAGTTCTGATGACGCGGCAGTTCTTGTATTCAAGGGAACCGGGGCGCCCGCGAGATCAGGGGTGTAGTAAATCGGAATATCCCCTTTTGTTATTGTCCAGCCGGACTGCTCATAAGGGCCGCTGTACTGGAGGTAAAAACGCAGGTCTTTGATCTTCCACACTCCATCCTCCAGTACATACTCATTTTCATATACCCCGCCTGCCCAGTTCGCGTTTTTCCCATGAAATCCCAGCATGGTAAAGACACGCCATCTTCCCATGGCCGACTTTCCATTCGGGGCAAGGGTTATTACGGGCTGAAGCATGATATGCGGATAGAGAAGTCCCTTCGGAAGGCCCAGTCTGCCCCCGCCGATATCATTTATGAATAGCTTTCGTATCTCTTCTTTTTTGAGGTCGCCGGCAGGATAATGCCCGACGCCATCAGAGGCAAAAAGATCGGCAAGATCGTCCCACAGACCGAATTCGGCGTACTGGCCGTAGGCGGTCTGCAGGCGTTTTACTGCCCTTATGGCTTCAGCCCGTTCAACCATGGTCTCAAGCCCGGCAACATGGGTCTGAAGAAGCACTGTGGCGGATTCCGAATCAGGCCCGGTAACATTGGAATTGCAGTTTATCAGGCCGGCTGTTGCCAAAAGAAAAATCGCCGGGACCAGAAACGTCCTGGTGCGGCGAACAGACCTTTGAGACGAAGTGCGGGACATGTATAAATCCTCCTTTATGACTAGAATGATACAGGTCAAATATACTCATGCGCGTATTTTCTAATATGATGCCCTTCGAGAACATGGAACTGTCTCATTCTTTTGAGCGTAACCGGCGAAAAAACGCCTATGGGAAGGTATATGATGTTTTTTCCACGAGAGGCAGCCATGCTGCGGCACCACCCTGAAGGGCCTGTTCCGGCCACGTAAACCACGTGTTTTTCCAGACAGTAATCGATTGCGGCCATAAGAAGTCTTTCCGGCTTATTCCTGGCTGTGTTAAAAAAGCTGTCTCTCCAGATATCATAGACTCGCATGGGAGGGTAAGTGAGCATAAAACCCCCGTATTGACACCTGCTTATTCCGGGCCCGTCCATGACCTCTCCCGCGGGTGTGCCGTAAAATGACATGTCCGATTCCTGATCATGCTCTCCCAGCCACGTCACCCTCCAGGGAAAATTCTCTTTTCCTCTTTTATCAGGAATATCCTGATCAAATATCACAACTATTGACCCCACCTTTCCCCTGACCGGCCTGTTTTCCTTTACATACAGTTTTCCGCTCGTGTAATCTCTTATGCTGCTTCGTATATCCAGACCGTCCATCATTGAGCTTATAAAGGGGACGATGCTGCTGTTTTCTTCGGATTTGATCTCTATGGCCCGCCTCATAAGGTGTCTTCCGTAACCCTCAATGACAATATCTTCCGGCGGATATGAGCATATATAATTACCTTTAAAATCCTCTTTCCATTCTCCTTCTTTGTTTTCTCTTTTTCTTCTTTTAACCGGCATGGGCACCAGTCTTCTTCTTGAGGTCTTTATCCTTTTGTGAAACCTGATCCTTCTGTGGTTCAGAAAGAGATCATCTCCGTCGAGATAAAGCACGGGTAAATCCGGATTTTCCTCCTGCCATGGGTAATGGCTTCCCTTGTCCCAGACCTCCCAGGCAAAATTATCATCTGCCACGCCCCTTGCTGCGATAACGAGCTGATAAAAATCAGCCACGAGGCTGCCTGTGATTACGGCATAGTTTCTGGCAAACCTGTTCATTATGTCTATGTGATTTTGAGACAATTCTTCCTTGTCATTTTTCCAGTATGCCTCTCTTGCCGATTGTATAAGTTCATTATTTATCTTCAGCCTGTCAGGAACAGGCGAGTCTTTTTTACCCCTGAATTGCTCATAGGCAGCGGTAAGAAAGGGCATTTCAGTCAGGATCTCCCGGCTGGATTCCTCGTGAAGATGAGAGATCCCGACGCCGTTTCTCTTTCTGCGGCCTATGACATCAGTAAGAGGCTGGTCAAGCATTCCAAGAATAGCCGGAACATGATACATTCCTCCCGTATAGAAGATCCTTCCACCTTTCCTGCTGAGGTTTTGAAGGCTGTAGGCCATGCTCTTTTCTCTAAGAATATCGATCTGGTCTCTTTTGATATCGGACTGCTGTTCAAAATAGGCCCCGCAGAATTCCATGTAACCGATTCGGGTTATGGAATATGGATCAGGCATCGGCGAATCATCTGCGGGATACTCGTCACAGTCCCTGTCTATAAAATGAACTGGGATATCATTTTCAAGGGCCAGTCTGATAGCCTCAACCTGACCGTCCGTAGGTTCTATGGGCAGATATACAAGGGTTTCGTCATCCTCCTCGTAATGAACAACAGAGAGCAGCGGCAGCCTTTCAACGGCCTTTAATATTTTATCCTTAAGGGTGACCGGATATTCAACAGCCACATGATCCGGTCTGAATTCAAGAAACTGCCGGCGCACCTCAAGGGCGAACTCCATCCGGTTATGGATTATGGGAACGAAACGTATGTTTTTCCATTCAATCCTGTTCATCATCTTCTTCAAAATCCATCACCTCATGAAAATATTCGGCTGCTGACCGGTCGAGAATCATTTCCGCCGATTCCTTCATTAGCTCAAGTATCCTGTTGGTCCGGTCTGAAGTATTTTTCTCTCCCTTTTCATTTGAATATCTCTTAAGCGCGTACCTGGCGATATTAATGCCGTCACGAACAGAGTACCGTTCATTTGTCTCATGGGCGGCCTGAAGAAAGTCAACCACATATTCCAGAATCTCTTCATCCGCAAAGGGGAGATTCTGCTTAAGGATCATCATCTCATCATCATAATCCGGAAAATCAATGAATATTCTTGGTTGAAGCCTTGAATGGATATAATCAGGAAGTTCAAAGGTGCTTGCGTCATCGTTCATTGTGGTGCACAGGCGGAATTCCGAATGGGCATTGATCTTGATGCCAGCCACAATAGATTCCACGTACCGCCGGTTGTCCATCAGAGGGGCAAGCGAGGCCCAGCTTTTTTCGCTCATTCGGTTTCCCTCATCAATTACA
>CAZJOB010000285.1:0-5165 GCA_964547435.1 uncultured Desulfatiglans sp.
TGCATGATGGAATGGAAATGGTGGAGTGGTAATTGAATCGGGGTCCTCCATTGACATTGGACAGATATCTTAATTTACAAAACTTCCTTTTAAAATAACAAAACGCCGCTTTTCTTTTTGAGAAAGCAGGGTGGATTTAAAAGTCTTTTCAGAAAAGTTTTAAAACAATAATCATGTAAATCATGTTAATCCTGTCTAAATAATTATTTTTGTGTATTTTGTGTGTTTCGTGGTTAAAACTGTCTTCAGGGCCATTCACCCGCATAACAAGACTGCTTGATTTGGATTGACACCTATGAAAAAAATATCTATCTTTGATTTTAAAAATACAAAGTTGCAACTATTCTGATCTTAACCAAAAAAACAGGGAGGCAAATAATCATGAAAAAATTACTGGTATTAATATTAGCGGGTCTATTTTTAATGCTCAATGCCAATTTTACCATGGCTGAAGAGGAAGATATAATCAAACTTCCTGAGCCTCAAATGGAAGGCGGCATGCCGCTTATGCAGGCGCTTAAGTTAAGGCAGAGCACAAGGGGCAACTTTGGGCCGGATAAAAAGCTATCGCTTCAGCAGCTTTCCAATCTGTTATGGGCCGCGGATGGGGAAAACCGGCCGGGCAATTATCGTACAGCCCCCTCTGCAGTGAACTGGCAGAATATCGACATCTACGTCACAACGGCAGATGGTCTTTTCCTGTATGATGCGCAAAAAAATGAATTAAAGGTACTCGGCAGGAAAGATGTTCGTGCAGTGAGCGGGCAGCAGGATTTTGTCACACAGGCGCCTGTAAACCTGATTTATGTGGCGGATTTCGCAAAGGCCAAGGGTTTCGGCGGGCAGGGAGAAGTAATGCCTACGGTTGAACCCTGGTCACATGTGGGTGTTGGAGCTATCTGTCAGAACGTATATCTGTGGTGCGCTTCGGAAAACATGGCCTGCATTGTTCGTGCGATGATTGACAAGGACGCAATAAGAAAGACGCTTAATCTGAGGCCGGATCAGCATCCCGTGCTGGCCCAGACAGTGGCGCATTTTAAGAAGTAAAACATTTGATCGCGAACCACACGAAATACACGAAAATAAAGACAAAAGATTCTTATATGTTTAAAGACTTTTGTGTGGTTCGTGGTTAAAAAAAATTTATCACCCCATCATATTCGGAATAAACATGATTATCTGCGGGAAGATGATCAGCAGTATTACCTGAATAAGATCCGCGAACAGGAAAGGCAGCACACCCCGGTATATGGTGCCCATTGAGACGCCGGAGATTCCCTTGATGATAAAGACATTCATGCCTACCGGCGGAGTTATGAGGCCCATCTCGGTTACTCTCACCACGAGAATCCCAAACCATATCGGATCAAATCCCAGGTCCATAATAAGGGGATAAAAGACAGGAATAGTCAAAAGAACAATGGCCATTGAATCCATAACACATCCAAGGGCCAGTGTAATGATCAGAATAAAGGACAGTATAATATACCTGTTCAGAGGAAGCCCTCCCACAATTGAGGCAAGTTCAAAGGGGAGCTGTGACACGGAAAGAAAATAACCGAAGATCATTGCCCCGAGTATAATCATGAAAAGCATTCCTGTGGTATTGATCGTATTGATCAGGCTTGTATTAAATACCTTCCATGTGAGTTTTCTTCTTACAAACGCAAAGAAAAAGGCGCCAAAGGCGCCAACGCCGGCTGCCTCGGTAGGGGTGAATATTCCCGCGTAGATTCCGCCAATAACTACGATAAACAGCAGCAGCACCTCCCATGTCTGCTTGAAGGCCGCCATTTTTTCCCTGTAACCGGTCCTGGGACCCCTGGGGCCGTAATCCGGCCTTCTGAGGGTTATAAACCAGATAGTTATGACATAGAACGCCATCTCCATTATACCTGGTATAAAACCCGCCAGGAAAAGCCTGCCGATGGACTGTTCCGTGATTATTCCATAGATAATAAGTATCACACTGGGAGGGATCAGTATTCCAAGGCTTCCTCCTGCCGCGATAGCTCCAGTCGCCAGACTGTCATGATATCTGAATTTTCTCATCTCCGGCAGGGCGACTGCGCCAAGGGTTGCCGCTGTAGCCAGACTCGAACCGCTTATCGCGGCAAAACAGGCGCATGCTACAACAGTCGCCTTTGCCACACCGCCTCGGAAATGCCCGATCCATTTGTAGACTGCCCTGAAAAGGTCTTCGCTCATTCCCGCAGCCAGGGCGAATGAACCCATGAGCACAAACAACGGGATAACACTCATGTTGTTGTCCGCAAAGGTGGTATAGGGCACGGTTTTCAGTATGCCCAGGGCAGGGCCAAACCCCGCAATCACGGCAAATCCTATAAAACCGACCAGTGCCATGCCCGCGCCTATAGGGAGCCCCATAAATATAAGCGCTATAAGTAAGATTATTCCGATCAGTCCGATTAAGAGAGGTTCCATTTCATAATACTATGTAACAATTGTTTAAGGAGTTCAAAAATAAGCAGGAGGCAAAGTATGGTAAAGGCTATTGCCAGCGCCGCTATAAAGGGATAAACAGGTATATACAGGACCGCAGAGGTAAGCTTTGATTCATACTCCTCTCCTATATATAAAAAGGTCTGCCAGGAAATGAGCGAAAAGAGCGTGAGTGACAGACAATTTAATATTAAAGAAATTACGAAGCGTGCGCCCTTCGGCAACCGGTTTATAATAATATCGACATTTACATGAGAGTCCTGATGTGCGCAGAATACAATACTGAAGGGGATGACAACCGCCATCATATATTCTGCTATTTCAAAGCTTCCGGTAATGGGTCTGTTGAAGATATAACGCAGGAAAACATCCGCGACTGTAAGAAACATCATTGCCGCCAGAACCCACATTGCCGTATATTTCAGCAGGCTGACAAGGAAACTGTTTATTTTTTTGAAGTAGTATAATGTTTTTTTGAGCCGCATATGTTTGTTACGGTTACAGGTCTCTTGTTTCATGCATCTGGCATCCAGTATCCAGTATCCAGAATCTAGTTCCTGTTTTTCGCCCCTCCCAGCATCTCAAGCATGGCGTCCAGTATCTCCTGCGCCTTTTTATGTCCCTGTGCCTCCATCTTTTTCACCCATTCTTTCCAGATGGGTTTGCCCCCTGTATCAAGCCAACGGCTGCGTTCTTCATCTGTAAGGGAATAATAAATAATGTCATAGCCCTCTTTTTCAGCCAGTTCATAAACTCCCTGCTTTGCCATATCAAAACTTTTCCCCCAGAGCCTGGCCCCTTCAAGGCCGCTTACGCTGGTTATGACATCCCTGATATCCTCAGGCAGTTGATTCCATTTCCTCTTGTTCACTGCAATGGAAAAATATACGGCAGGAAAAGGGGCCTCAGTATAGTATTTAACCACTTCATGAAGCCTCCAGGTATGAATCGCCTCCCATGGGGCGCCCATGCCATCGATTACCCCCTGCTTTAATGAGAGATAATTATCAGGCATTGTTATGGACATGGGAATTGCTCCCAGGGCCTTTATCTGGTCTGTCGGAGGACCTCCCGGCACCCTGATTTTTAAACCGCGAAGGTCCTCAAGGCATTTCACCTGTTTTTTGGCAGTAATCAGTGAATAGGGGTCACTGGTATAGAGAAGAAGTATGTGGTTATCTTCAAACTGTTTTCTTATCTCAGGATATTTTTCGTAAAGTTTCCAGAGCGTCTCGCTGCCTTTTTCCGCAGTCTTGAAAGGCAGGGCCGGCAGGCTGATAACATCTGCCAGAGGAGTCATGCCTGGCCAGTATCCGTGAAAACACCATCCCATATCGGCGATTCCGCTCTTAACCGCGTTCCAGTTATCCTTTCCCTTTGAAAGGGTCTGGCCGGGATAAATCCGGATCTTCAATGTATCCCCGCATTTCTCTGCGACCGCTTCCTCTATCTTTTTTACCCATGGCTGAAGCGCATGTACTGGGCCCCATCCCAGTTCTGAATTCTGGTCTGTAAATCTGAGAGTATACGTTTTTGCTGAGGTCTGAGACCAGTATGCAGAAAGGAAGACAAATAAAGATATAAAACTGACTGACAAAATTCTCTTCATTTTATAGCTCCTGATAAGGAATGTGAACAATGACGCAAGGCGCATCCACCGTCGCCCCTATAAATCAGGGCTATGGCAGGACAGACGCCACTGGGCTTAAGGATTATTGAAAAACAGTATTTATAAACTCGTAAAAAGTCCAAAAAACGTCATTCCCGCGCAGGCGGGAATCCATAAGCTCCTGAAATCACTGAACCCTGCGCCCTGCGCCCTATATCAAGCCCATATCACATTTATTGGAAAAATAAAAGAGGTCAGATGCAATTCTTACTTATTGTGATTCAATAAAAATTATCTGGTAATATCCAATGAATATGTGTATTAATCTAAATCATTAATGGTATTATTCTCCCTGCATTTTATTTATTCAGGGATCGACCCCTAAAAACAGGAGTTACGCAAGGTGACCGACTTTAAAAAAATAAAACGGCCGACAAACCTGTATGAAGATGTTGTCAATGAGATAAAAAAGGCCATCCTTTCAGGCAGGTATAAAACAGGAGACGCTTTACCCAGTGAGGCAGAACTCACTAAACAGTTTGGAGTAAGCCGACCTGTAATACGTGAAGGAATCAGGGTTCTTCAATCAAGAGGGTTTCTCGAGATAAGAAGGGGTATCACGGGCGGCGCGTTTGTCAGAGACCTTTACAAGCTGCCATTTATGGAGGACTTCGCGGACCTCATCAGGTACAGAAGGGTCAGGGTCGAACACCTTTCAAGCGCCAGGCTGCTGCTTGAACCGGAGATCTGCCGTCTGGCCGCCCGCAACGCTACTCAAAAAGAATTGAAGGAGATGAGAACGCTCCTGGATTCATATACAGTGATAAAGGAGAGAGACAAGCTGGACAGCCTGTACAGCATGTTTCACCGGCTGATAGGCCGGGCCTGCGGAAATCCCATATACTCCATAATAATGGAAAATATCATGGATTTCACAGAAAGCTTCATCAAGACCATGAAACCCGTTACCATAATTATTCATAATGACAGTGATCATGATGAGATCCTTGATGCCTTATGCGCGAGAGATCCCGATAAGGCCGCCGAGGTAGGCACACGTCACGCCATGGAGATACTCAGGGAGATGAAA
>CAZJOB010000286.1:0-407 GCA_964547435.1 uncultured Desulfatiglans sp.
ACAAATACTGATAAACAGTAAAACGAAAGAGGTTCCTATTGTTTTTTCTGCCAAATAGGATCTTATGTCTGGGTTATGAGACAAATAATATTATGTCACCCCTACGGGGCTTTGTTTTGTTTGATAATGTGTTTTCTATTAACATGCCACCCCTTTCGGGGTTAAAAAAACAGTGTCCTGATCTATGGGCAATAAATAACAAAGCCTCAAGTGCGGTATGTTAACAGCAACGCAGATGTGAAATGTCAACCATCATTTATATATTGTCTCTATAGACTACAAATAACAGCACCGGAGGTGCGGCATATTAATAGCGCTATGTGCGCGTTATTTTTTATCAGCCCCATCGGGGCGACATGTTAATCACGTTCTATGCAGTTCTCCGATTGTGTTGTGGATATCTAAAT
>CAZJOB010000286.1:431-953 GCA_964547435.1 uncultured Desulfatiglans sp.
CTTATCTTTACCCACAAATTCTTATGAGGGGCCGTAAATAAATTACTCTCGCCCAGCCTGTCCCGCCGCATTATGCGGGATTCGCTTCGCTCACTAGAGGCATCCGCCGTCGTCACGCTACAGCGTGGCTATGGCGGGACAGGCAGAGCACGCAGATAAAAGTCTTTTAAGGTTTTAAACAAAAAACTCTCTGTGTGCTCTGTGTCTCTGTGAGAATAAACCAAGATGCTATGCCTATTCTTTTTTCAATATCAGGGGAATATTCTGCCCTCCCTGGATCCACTCGCCTTCAATGCTGTCCTTTGATAACTTTCCTTTATACTCGATATTCGCAAGTTTTATTTTAAGAACAAGCTTTCCTTCGCTTATGCTCCCTTCAGTAACCTGGATATCCTTTGTACCTTGATCAGGGATGTCAAGAAATCCTAACAATTCTCCTTTTTCATTCTTTTCAAACCTGAACACCAGATTAGTGTTGCCAAGCTTACCGTTCCATTTACCTGATAAAGTTTTGATTACATC
>CAZJOB010000286.1:963-5141 GCA_964547435.1 uncultured Desulfatiglans sp.
CTTTCCCTTTTTAAGTGTAAAAGCTATAGGCTGGCTGTTAGGCGCTGACTGTATTATCTCTCCGGTAAACTCATCACCTTTTATTATCCCTTTATACTCGACATCAGCTACTGTGAAGGCCAGCTTGCCATCACTGAAACTTGCCTCGGAAACCAGGATTCCTTTTATTTTTTGATCCAAAATCTCCTCTGATCCAACGAATTCACCTTTAGCATTGGTTCCAAAATTAAATACCACTGTAACACTTGATGTAGGGGTCTTAATCTCTCCATACCATTCACCTGATAATTGATCTTTTATCTCCTCAGGGAGGTTCAGGCTATATACAGGCGGTATATACTTACCTTTTTTCAATGATAGAGATGTAGTACTAACTCCCTGCTGGGTTACATGTCCTGTTAAATTATCACCTGCAAGTTGTCCTTTGAACTCGATATTAATGCCTTTCTGCATCTTAAGAACAAGATCGCCATCCTTTAAACTCGCCTCGGTAACCGGCATATCCTTTACATTCTGATCCGGCACATCATAAAATCCCAGAAATTCACCCTTATCAATTGTTTCAAATCTGAATGAAGTATGAATCAAGCCTTTTGGCATTTTACGCTGTCCATGCCATTCGCCGGTTAAAAGCTCTTTTGTTTCCATGGGAAGAGTCAGGCTGAACACAGGGGGAGTATATTCACCTTTTTTCATTGCCAGAGGTATATTGCTCAATCCTGCCTGCATCCATTCACCTTTCATCATATCACCTGAAAGAGTCCCTTTAAACTCGGCATTAGCAACTTTTATTTTCAGAGTGAGTTTACCATCGGCAAAGCTCGCCTCTTTGATTGGTATCCCTTTTACATTTTGATCCGGCACTTCATAGAAACCCATGAAGTCTCCCTTTGCGGAGGTCTCAAATCTGAATGCCATATGAATGAGACCTCTTGGCGTTGTCAGTTGCCCGTGCCATTCGCCGGTCAGCTTGTCCTTAATATCTTTGGAAAGATTCAAGGCCACTTGAGGTTTATATTCTCCCTTTTTCATTGTTAAGGGTAATGGCTGACCTTGCTGTTTAAACTCACCAACAATCTCATCACCGGTTATTTTTCCTTTATATTCCGCCTGGACAACTGCTATCTTCAGGGTAAGTGTACCATCGACTAACTCCACATCAGAAACCGCTATATCTGCAGCACCCTGATCAGGGCTGTCTAAAAATGCCTTATACTCGCCATTTTCTTTTATATCGAATCGAAAAACCAGCGTGAGATCGCCTGTCGGTATTTTCAAAGGCCCATACCACGAACCTGCCAGTTTTTCCATGTCTGCCTTTGATAATACGGGCTTTTCATAGGGCGCCAGGTTCAAGGGGATTGATGTCCCTTCCTGTTCCCAGTTGCCTGCGATTTTGCCATCTTTGAGAGTGCCCTCGTATGATCCGCTCAGCTCAGCAACCTCCATCTTCAGTTTTCCCGAATCAAATACAACGGAGTCGGCCTTTACATCCTTTATGGCGCCCTGTTCAGGAGAATTCAGCACAACTGAGTATGAGCCATCAGGCTCCTGAGTAATTACAAACTGAATGACCAGTTCACTCTCAGGGGCCGGTACAAGCTTTCCCTGCCAGGTGCCGGTAATATTATCAGCAGCCATGGCGCTATTTATAAATAAGGCACAAAGTAAAACAGCCGCAACAGCAATTATTTTTTTCATGATTTCCTCCTTAAGGTGAAGAGACAGCTTAAAAAATGAACGTCCAACAAAAAAGCGGTATAAGGTATACGGTTTAAGGTATACGGTATAAGGTATAAGGTTTACGGTTTAAGGTTTTTACGTACACCCTAAACCGTATACCCTACACCGTGCTTTTATTCGTATCTCAGCGCATCAACCGGATTCGCATGCGCTGTCTTAAAAGACTGCATGGCAACAGTCATAAATGCTACACCTGCGGCTAAAGCGGCAGACAATAAAAACACCCACAGGTTCATATTTATATTTATGCGGTAGGCAAAATCTATCAGCCACCACTCATCCATAGCATAATAGGCTATAAGTGACGCGATTACAGAGCCTGCTATAACAAGGATGAGGATATTTCGCGCAAGCATGGTTATTATCTGCAGAGTGGATGCGCCCAGCACCTTCCTGATTCCGATCTCCCTGGTGCGCTGTTCAGTGGTAAATGCCGCAAGCCCGAAAAGACCCATACACGATATAAATATGCAGACAGCCGCAAAGATCCCTATGAGTTCCATCTGCCGCTGCTCGTCCAGGTACAATTTATTAAGAGAGTCATCCAGAAACTCGAATTCAAACGGGTGCTGCGGATCAAATTCCGCAAATTTCTCTTCAAGAAAAGAGAGGGTCCGGAATGTTGTCTCCTCTCCCTTGAGATTCACTATAAGGTATAGTATTACCAGGTTACGGTTCTGTGGGGCGACATTCTGCGTTCCGGAATACCGTTGAAGGACAAGAGGTTCAAGGGTGTTTTTAAGTGAGTCATAATGAAAATCCTCCACAACTCCAATAACCTTGCCGCCCTGAATGTGTTTGCCCAGGGCCTGTTCCCAACCCATTCTTTTTACCATGGTCTCATTGACTAAATAAGCGTCTCCGACATCAGTCAGAAGTCTTTTTGAGAAATCCCTGCCTTCCTTGAGCTTGATTCCCATGACATCTATGAAATCATTTCCTACCTGCATAAATTTCACGGTCATAATCTCACCGACGCCGTCTTTATTATCTATCTGCATTCCTGCCAGACCCTCTACCTTGCCGATAATCTCGCTGCACAATGAAACGCCAAGGATGCCGCTGTTTTTCAATAGCTCCTTTTTAATAGTAGGCTCCTTATCGATCACATCCGCGGTCCTCAGGGTTACTACCAGCCTGTTCTCTTTATTAAACCCCAGGGGCATATTGGAGACATATCTCATCTGCAGAATCATAAGCAGGGTGCAGGCAATCACACTCACGGATATCATGAACTGGACCAGCACAAGTATTTCCCTTAACCGAATACTGCCTCTTCCGGCCTTATGGCTGCCCACAAGGGCTGACAGGGGTGCTATGGAAGAGAGATACAGGGAAGGATAAATGCCTGAAATGATCCCAAGGACAAGGCTGAAAAGAATCATTCCCATTAACAGGTGCGGTTCATAGAGATCACTCAACATAATGGAATTATCGAGCAGTCCGTTTAGAGAGGTTTGGGTCAGGGCCAGTTGAACCAGGATATAGCCGATTACCAGGGCGACCAGAGAGAAGAAAACAGCCTCCCCCATAAACTGGAGTACCAGGCGCGCCCTGCCGGAACCCAGAATCTTTCGCATGCCTACCTCTTTTGCCCGTTTTGTGGCACGCGCTGTTGCAAGGTTCATATAATTGATGCAGGCCACCAGCAGAATGAAAATTGCAACTGCTGTAAATCCGTAGAGGTAATGTTTCATTCCTGTAGGCTGATCATACCCCACGTCCGAATTATAATGAATATCTGCCAGGGGCTGAATCCAGGCCCTCCATGTCGCCTTATAGGCCTTTCCCAGTTCCTCCATATGACGCTTGAAAAAGGAGTCGGAGATATCCTTGAATTTCTGAACATCATAGTCTTCGGGCATTATTAAATATGTATAGAAACGAGGGTTCCACATTGATTGACGTCTCTGGTTCGCATCTTCCGGATCATTAAAATAGGGTATGTCATCAGATTGAAGTGCGTCATACCTCAGGTGGGAATTTTTAGGCAGATCAACGAAAACATGTGTTATTTTGGCGGTGTTTCCCTCAGATGTTATTGTCTTGCCAATGGGATTTTCATTGCCCCAGTATTTTCTGGCAAATGATTCGCTCACCGCCACAAACCTCTCGTTTTTCACTGTTTCGGGATCGCCATAGATAAACTCATGATCAAAGTAATCAAATACATTTTTACTGGCAAAAGCGGTGTTGTCCCAGTAAAATGCCTTATCGTCACTGCGCATCAGAACCTTCTGGTTAATAAAGAAAAACCTTACATAATCCTCAACCTCAGCGTATTCTTCACTGAGCATTTTCCCCAAAAGCTGTGGCGTTATGGCAAAGGTGTCTATCTTGCCGTTTATATTCAGTTCATTTACTACCCTGTAGATCTGCCTGTGCTTAGTGTTATGCCTGTCGTATGTCAGTTGACTGAGCAGATAGAAACCAAG
>CAZJOB010000287.1:0-5128 GCA_964547435.1 uncultured Desulfatiglans sp.
TGTTTCCGGAATGTCTCTTCGCTCTCCTGTCTCAGAAACAAAGTAATATCTTTCAGTATCCTGATCAGAATACATATTTATGTTGAATTCACAACCATATAAAAATGAAACAGGACGCCCGCCTGAATTGCTGAAAATATAATCAATGGTAATTTCTGAATTTTCAGTTAGTTGAATTATCTTATTAATGCCAAGCTTTGATTCTTCCACGAGCGCGTTTGCGGAGATATTTACCAGTGCTTTGTCCGATGAACTATTTACGCTGTTTACCCTGTATTCCCTGTTGTAAGGGCTATCTTTTTCCGAGTGGGTATTGTAGGCATACTTTTCAGGGGTGTCGCTCGAAGAGAGAAAATGATCCAGAAGAGATATCCTGTTGTGCCTGTCATATATTAGCAGGTTTCTGAGACTCTCAGCGTTACTGTGGGACAGATCGTGTATGGATGAGATTCCATCGTTCGCGGATGGTTCAATGATATTTTCAGTCCCAATATTGTAATGATATGCTTCAGGTCTTCGGGTGAGGACATCACTCAGGTTATAAGACCTGGGAAAGAATGATATATCAAAGATTCCTCCGCCTTTTGCCGGAGCGATGCCTATTGCAAGCCTGCTGTTGCTGATTAGGACCTCATCATGCCCATCCTTGTCTATATCATGGAGAATAGCGCAAGGTTCTTTTTTTCCATTTATCAGGCAGTTATGGGCCTTAATAAGATTTTCCTGAACAGCCCTTCTCAAGTGGCCCAGATAAAGACCCCCGAACACACCATGCCAGTATGCGCAATTACACTGGGCCCTCCAGATGTAATCCCTTGCCCTCGCGTTATCTCCCGCCTTTTCACTTAAGAACAGCATCTTTTTATGCATCCTGTTGGACTCGTCATACTTGACAAGAAAATTATCCCATATCCCTCCTCTGACAAAAGGTCTCCATTCATCCCACAGGTTTTCATTTTTAAGTCTTTTGATAATTTCTTCAAGGGCATGTGACTGTTCAGGCGGAAGCGCCCATTCGGTCATCTCCTCATAGGAGGCCTGGGGCAGGTATACGCGGCCGGCCGGCTGCCGTGTTGCATCATATTCTCCCGGAGGCATTGTTCTGAGCCAGTCATTATTTGCCTCCAGGGCTGAGAAAAACCTTTCAAGCCATCCCTTTTCAATTACCCATTCATAAGTGCCCGGCCAGAGACCGAACTTTTCACCATCATCGCCATAGAGGGCAATATCCCTTCCCATCTCCTCCTGAACCCTGAGATGGGCGATGACATCTTCAACCGGCCTGAAAGGTATCATGTAACGCATTATCATGGGAGTTGCCATGATATTTAATTTATGTCCCTCTTTTTCAGTGACATATTTTCCGTAAATATTATCAGGGCGGAGACCTGAATAGTAGAGATGGGTATCATCGACAATTGTATAGGAAAGGCCCGTGTCCCTTGTTATTAAGGGCAGGGTAGGGTCCCAGACCCTTTCTGTGAGCCAGAAGCCTGTGGGCCTTTTCCCGAAACGGTCTGTCAGGTAATCATTCATCATTATAATCTGACCTCTTGCATCCCTGGCAGGAATTGCGGCAAGAAGAGGCTCAAAAAAACCGCCTGAAAGCATTTCAATCTGGCCTTTTTCCACCATGAGCGACAGTAGGTCGAGGCAGTCCGGCTGACTCTTCTCCATCCATTCAAGCAAAGGGCCTGATATATGCAGACCCGAACGCACTGAAGGGTGGGCATTCAATAATCTCAGAACAGGAAGATAACACCTGTCCACTGCCATTTGAAATATGTGATCAAAGTTGCCTACGGGTTGATGACAATGCAATGCCATTACCAGATTAATCATTTGACTTATCCCCTTATAAAACCGATCGAATCGCCGATTTTTTTAAAATATTCCAGATCTTCCGGTTTCAATGACCCGATGTATTCCCTGTCCTGAGCCGAATCATAATATATATTCTGGAACTCCCACAGGTCTATTTCTATTGGTAAATAATTGATAAGATCGATCATGCCCGTTATATTCTTCAGGTGTATACTCCTCCCCGGGCCTGTAGATGCCTTTATCTGATATTTAAGATATGATTGTATAAGTTTTCTGATATCCGCCTCTTTGAAAAACTCCCTGACTGTTTTAAATTGCTCATTTCTGTTTATGGAATCAGTTGCCGATTCCAAGTCGAATAATTCTATCAATTCACGAATGCGGCTGAAATCCGCTGGTGAATCTCTGTCAGCCCTCAGTACATCGTAAAGAGTGTCGGTAAAGATTATCTTAAAGAGCGTCAACAGATCATGCGGGATATCTATTTTTGATCGTTTCAGCAGTTCAATAAAATCATCTATCTTTGACCTGTGAAGACCTATGGACTCCTTTATGCGACGGCCGAGCTTTCTCGCAAGCGCGTTTATGATCCATCTCTTTGTGTCTGTGATCAGTTCTTCGAGTTTATAAAGGGAAGATTCGGGAAACGCTGCTGAAAATAGTTTCATGCACTTATCATACGCGCCATCAGACAGGTGTCTGTGCATCTCTTCTTTGAATCCCTGAAATTCTTTGCCGTCGTCAGCGCCCACAATACAATTTGATCCACATCCATTCCTGCACACAGCAAAATATACAAAATTTTGCTCAACGCCTGTCCGGTTTTCAATAACCCTGACCTTTCCGATAAGCGCCCTGGTTTCATTATGTTCCATTTTTTCTTCTTCAATGGATATAACCAGCTTTTTAAGCCACGGTTCAATAAGAAATTCTCCCTCAAGCCGGGAGATAGCGTAATGTGCGGCAACATACGCGGGCGTTATTTGGGAAGGCTTCACGAATTCCCTGTAGACATTGGCGCCATCTTTATATTGGGGATCGTTGCTTTTTGCCTGTTCCAGGTGTTGCAGTAGCCCATCTTCAAGATCGCTGACAGCCCATTTTTTGCATAGCTCTATTGCGCGTGATGCATACATGAGGATTTGCCTGACTTCAAGGCCTGAAATATCATCAAAAAACCACCCGCAGCTTGTAAACATGAACATGGCCATTCTCTGTGATTCAAGGAGGCTCAGAACTTCACCTTTTTCTTTCTGGTCAACGGGACTGATAAGAGCTTGTTGAAACAGTTTTTCACCTTTTTCAGGTTCAAGAAGCATAGTGATATACTCATCACGAGCCTTCAGGCAGTCCTTTAGATAAATCCCGGCCTGCTTTTCATAAATCTCGAATAATTGACCGGAAAGCCGGTCAAGACCTTGCCTCAAAGGAGTCCGCCATGCCTGATTCCAGCCGGAATTGTGACTTACATTGCACCCGCAGTCGGATCTCCATCGCTCAATTCCATGAAAACAGCTCCATGAGCTGTTCTCCACTATTTTGACCTCCATCTCAGGGGGAAACAGATCAAGAAACTGACCATAGTTTGTAAGAATAATATCTTTATCCCTTTTAATGCTGTTAAATACCCATGTGAGGGCCATCTCTCCGAACTTGAAATGATGACCATATGATTCGCCGTCAGTGGCAAGATTCACCAGTTCAGGCCTTTCCTCTACATATGAGTAAACCTCCCTGATCTTTTTTAGAAGGTTTTCCCCTGATGAAAGCATCTTTTCATAGGCGATGGCCCTGGACAACGGGCCGTTGTAAAAAAAGACATCAATGTAAAGGTTATTTTTTTCATCAAGCTGAACGCGATAGGGCATTGTCGTGTCAATCCGGCCCCCTGAAACATTGCTCCATGTCTTCGAACGATCGTTTTCAGGGTTTTCCTCTGAAGGCCGGATTCCATCCTTTTCCTTTATGATTGGACGAACCGCTTCTGCCTGTTCAGGAGAAAGTATTGTGAATTTTATGCCTTCCTGTGCCGCCATGTTCAGTGTTTCCATGTCCACTGCGGTTTCTGAAAGCCACATTCCTTCAGGTTCTCTGCCGAATCTGTGGCGGAAATCCGCTATCCCCCATCTTATCTGGGTTATTTTGTCTTTTTTTGAGGCAAGGGGCATTATTACATGGTTATAGACCTGGGCAATGGCATTTCCGTGGCCGCCGTGTTTTTTAATGCTTATTATGTCAGCTTCGATAATCTGTCGGTAGATCCAGGGGCTGTTTTTTTCCAGCCATGTAAAAAGAGTGGGGCCAAAATTGTAACTCATGTATTCATAATTGTTCACGAGCCTTTCTATAAGCCCCCCTTCGCCATTAAGGCGACTCCGGCAGTTCGGGCCGTAACATTCCCTTGTTATTCTTTCATTCCAGTCATGATATGGTTCTGCAGATCTCTGGCACTGAATATAATCGATCCATGGATTTTCGCGCGGCGGCTGGTAGAAATGTCCATGAACACACAGGTACTTTTTTGTGTTTTTCTTTTTCTCTTGCATTTTGCCCTGTTAAAGTGAATTTTGAATTATTTTCTTATTTAAGCCTTAAAGTTGCAAGACAAATCTATAATATTGATTCATGTTTAATATTATTATATTAAAAACAGCAGGAGGATTTTATAACCATGCTTACAAAGACACAACTTCAAAGATATTCGGATGTGATTCTATGGGGTCTAAAAACCGCACGTGCAAAGGAATTTAAAAAAAATGACAACATCCTGATCAGATATAATCTGTCTGCGATAAAACTCGCGGAGATCCTGCAGGCCAGGATACTGGATATGGGAATGAATCCCATTCTCAGGCTGCTGAATACCCCTCAAATGGACAGAATTTTTTATGAAAAGGCCAATGACGCTCAATTGAGTTTTCAGCCTCCAGGAGAGAGGGAGTTAAACATGAATCTTGATGGCGGCATTTATCTGTACGCGCCGGAGTCAATCACACATCTTCGTCATATTGATCCGGTAAGGATAGGCAGGGCCGCGCTGACCAGAAAACCGCTAAGGGACATCCTCTGGAAAAGGGAAGATAAGGGTGAATACGGGTGGACACTCTGTATGTTTCCCACTGCGGGACAGGCAAAAACCGCAAATCTCTCACTCAGGGAATATACCAATCAGGTTGTGAGGGCCTGTTATCTGGATAAAAAGGACCCTGTTAAAGAGTGGAAAAACATATATAAAAAGGCCATTTCATTAAAAAATTGGCTCAACAGAATGGATATAAGATCTCTACATATAGCCTCGGAACAT
>CAZJOB010000288.1:0-5125 GCA_964547435.1 uncultured Desulfatiglans sp.
ACCCTTAAAGGACAACAGCGTTCTGCTTTCCCTGATAAATGTTCTTAAGGCCGGCGAATTTGATAAAAACTCCTCCGGCATGACTATGCTCAGGTTGCAGGAAGACCCTCAGAACAATCAATTCGGAATCATGATTGCTGCGGGAAAACCCTTTGACAAGATAGACTGGGCCTGGATTGAGGAAGATAAGATCCTTCGTGTCTTTCTAAACTTAAGCGAACGAAATGAACAGCAAATCACATCCGAAAACGCCCCTGTTTTAAATAATATCCTGTTTGGATTCAAGGAAAAGGCAACCAGAATGGTGCTGGCGCTTGATTATTGCCCGTCATGGGAAATCAGATATTCCGGCCCTGCAGATATTCTGCTCAGCCTGAATTCCTCCTCAGCGAATATAGAAGACCGGAGTTATGAATCAAACAAATGGCTCAGGCGAGTAAATATCAAAAAAACTTCGGAAGTAAATACCGATATATTGCTAAAGGTCGAAACAACATTGAACCACGCGGGGCTGTTCTGGATGGAAACGGGAAACAGGCTGGTTCTGGACCTCTTTAATGATCCCTCAGTCCTTATTGATAAAACGGCATCCTTTAACGAAGCGGAAAAAGCGATAAAAAATGCCGTTCAAAAAGAGCAACCTGGTCTCAAAAAGCAGGGGACCAAGACCGTCAGGATGAAGATCCCTGAAAACATTCTTTCCGTGGTCAATGAGAATGAAGAGAAGGAGACTATTCCGGCAGTAGGGGTGGACGCGCCGATGCTCATCAAACCAAGGCTGGACAACCACATACTGAGCGCCGAAGAAGAAATCAGGGTTTCTGTTAGCAACCTTGACCCCAAGGAGGCATTCCTGTTCGGCAGAATAAGACAGGCCGGGGAGATAAATGACTTTGAGACCGGCGTAACCCTGATAAATCAGTTTTTAAAGGAATACCCCGAATCAGGCCTCACAGAAACACTCTGTTTCCGAAAAGGAGATTTTTATTACTCATTGTGGAAAAGAGGAGATGAAGAAGCGGGTAAAAAGGCAATTCCCTCCTATAAGTACGCAATTGACCGGTTCAGCAGATCCGAAACAACGCCCTGGGCATTAATCAGGATGGCCCAGGTGGAATCTTTGATGGGCAACAATTTTGAATCACTGGGATATCTGAGCACGGTGCTGAGTAAAAAGAACGGCGGTTTTATTCCTGTCGCCTATCTCACAAGGGGAAAAATATTTTTAAGCATGGAACAACCTGAAAAGGCCATCAAGGATTTCGAGACCCTTCTGACCCAATTCTCCGAATCACCATACTCTTCTGAGGCCAATTTCTGGGTGGCGAGCTATTACCATAAGATGGGCCTGTATGAAGAAGCGGAAAACAGACTGGAGGAGGTAGCGGGATCAAATCCGAATCTGTATCTTGATTATCCGGAATATCTCCTTTTAAGGGCAAAGAACTACCTTTATCTGCGGGATTATGATTCAGCCAGGGAGTATCTTTTCAAGGCCGTAAATATCGGAGGGCAGCAGGAGGATGTTGATCTTCTTCTTAGCCGTATCGGTGATACATACCATAACCAGGAGAATGAAAAGGAGGCTGAAAAATACTACAGGATGGTAATCGATTACTATCCCGAAACTGAAGGCGCAGTAATATCCAAACTGCGGCTGGCCGATTATTTTTCCGATATTACTATCCTTGAAGATCTGAGCAGAGAAAATACAAACGAGCCACTTAGTGAACTCGTAACAGTTGAAAAGGGTTATCAGCTTTTTGAAAAAAAACAATACGCAGAGGTGATTAAAAGCCTTGATGATATGATAAAAAAACCTGTGCAGACCGAAACCCGGAAGGATGCCGGGCGACTCTATGTAAACGCCCTTGAGAAAGAGATTGAGAGACTGTATAAAAATGGCCTTTACCGTGAGTTGATTGATCTGTACAAGTCCAGAGAAACAATGGTTAAGGATGTTATTGACCCGGCCATACTCCTGTTCACAGCCGGGGCATACGGTCATATCGGCCTGTACCAGGATGCTGTCGCGGCCTACAATCAGATAAAACCCTATGATTTGGACCGGGCAAAAAAAGGCGATTTATATGAGGGTCTCGTGGCCTGTTATATGGCGGATGACGATACAGTTAGCGCGATCCAGCTTCTTGAAAAAATCGAAAAAGAGGGTCTTGAATTCCATGACGCTCAAAGGCTGAACCTGATTCAGGCAAAAATATACAGGGAGCAGGGAAGAGAGAAAGACGCGTTTCAGTTGTATAATGCCGTAGTAAGCAGCAAAGGAATACTTGCTGATAATGAAATATCCGAAGCATATCTGAACATGGGTATAATCCTGAAGAACAGGAGAGACTATACCGGCGCAAGGACTGCACTGAACAACACCATAGATCTTGCCATGAAAAATGAATCTGATCTCTATACATTGCGTCCTGCTTACAAGGAACTTGGTGATGTATTTAATATGGAAGGCAGCCATAACAAGGCCGTAAGGGCCTATGAAAAGAGCTTTGATCTTGGCTATGGAACTGATGATCCGGACTACTGGGAAACCAGGTTCCGGCTGGCTCAGTCATATATTGACCTGGGTGAAACAGCCAGGGCAGAGCCCATACTTACAGAGATATCAGAGGAAGGCGATGGCATTATGCAGCAGAGGGCGCAGATAAGACTGGGATCGCTTAACCTTGAAAAACAGCTCCAGGTCCTTTCATTAGGTAAAAATTAAGGAGATTTTAAGCCGTAATGAACACCAGCAGCAACAATATCCTATGGGCTGCCCCGGATTTTTCATTGTCAGGGGAGCTTTTCAGACACCTTGAAGGCAGGGGATTCAAGGTGCTAATCTTCGACAGCGCCCCTGATATTAAAGAAAGAATAGAGAACCTGGCTCCAAGGCTATGGGTGGAGCAGATAAACGGCGATTCCGCATCAACCCTCAATAAAGTAAAAAACATAAAGGAAAAATACCCTGCCTTGCCTGTTATTCTGGTGACAGCGCGGTCAAACGTTGAAGACGCGGTAGAGGCTATTAAGATCGGGGTTCATGATTATATTGATATGAATGTCACAAATGAAAAATTGCTGGCAATTATTGACAACGCGCTCCGCGATAACCTTCCCTTTAATTCGTCTTCTCCAAGATTGAAGGCGGGATCATTCGGCAGAAGCAAACTGATAGCATCTCATCCCTCAATGCTGAAACTGCTGCAAATAGCCAAAAAGATAGCCCCCAGCAGGTCAACCGTGTTGATAAAAGGAGAAACCGGCGTGGGTAAAGAGGTGATGGCCCGTTATATTCACAATAACAGCGACAGAAAAGACGGCCCCTTTATAGCAGTCAACTGCGCGGCCCTTCCGGAAAATCTCCTTGAGAGCGAGCTCTTCGGACATGAAAAAGGCGCCTTTACCGGCGCGGTTTCAAGAAAAAAAGGCAAATTTGAACTTTCTTCGGGCGGCACACTGCTTCTTGATGAGATAAGTGAAATGGCGGTTTCCATACAGGCCAAACTGCTGAGGGTCCTGCAGGAAAGGGAGATCGACAGGGTGGGCGGACAGTTTGCCATTCCTGTTGACACAAGGGTTATCGCCACTACAAACAGGGATCTGGAGGAAGAAACGAAAAACGGCAATTTCAGGCTTGACCTCTTCTACAGACTGAATGTTGTTCCATTGAAAATACCCCCTTTAAGGGAAAGACAGGATGATATAGGCCCCCTTGCTGAATTTTTTCTGGCAAAACACTGTGCTCTGAATAATGTTCCGCCAAAAAAGATAACCGGGGATGCCCTTGAATTTCTGAAAAAAAGGAGCTGGTCCGGAAATGTCAGGGAATTTGAAAACCTGATTGAGAGGGCAACATTGCTTGTAGACCCGGAAAAAATTACCGCCCGCGACCTGGAATTCGTATGCGGCGCCTGTGATGAGCCGCAGGAAAGCAATTTTTCAGATACGCCGCTCATTCCTCTCAAGGAAATGGAGAAAAAACTTATCATAAAGGCCCTTGACAATCAGAACGGCAACAGGACCCATGCCGCCAGGATCCTTGGCATCAGCGTAAGGACGCTAAGAAACAAGCTTCATGAATTCGAGGATGAAATCAATGAAGAAGATGAATCCGGTTGCTGATGAGAAATAACATTTTGACTATAATATTATTGGTTTTTTTACGAGTTCATCAATTTTAAAAAATACAGGCACTGATCGTTAATAAATTGACGCTATATGAATTGTCCGGTGCGCTGCTTATCTGGATCGTTCCATGTTTGTCAGAAAACCGACGACCATAATTATTGAAGCAGACGTGCAATTTATAATAATCTTTCATTAAATTGATCCGGTATTTGGTTTAAAAATAGGAGAATGCCAAAATTTTTTGCCATTGCTGCGGGCGCTTTTTAAAAGTAGGGTGCATCTTGACACCAGACTTGCCGGATTTTTCGATTAAACAACACAATGACAATATTTTGACGAATATTGGCTGGCAGACCTTAAGGAACATTAGAGCGTTTGCGTACAAAGACAGAATATTTATAGACTCGTAAAAAGAACATCAATATTGATTAAATCGTAAAAATTCACAAATCGCAATATTTTGTCACCCCGGCGAAAGCCGGGGTCCATTAATTTCAGGCACTTATGGATTCCCCCGGCTTCAGTCATTCCGGGGCAGGCTCCATTCGCCGGAATGACTGCCATTGGACTTTTTAGCTTTTTCTGTCATTCCCGCGCAGGCGGGAATCCAGTCTTTTCAAGTAGTTATAGAGTCCCGCCTGCGCGGTAATGACGTTTTCGGGACTTTTTGCGAGTTCAACAATATTGAAAAAATCGTAAAAAATCGGATTCCAGCTTTTTCTGCCATTCCTGTGCGGGCGGGAATCCTGTGTTTTCAAATACTTACTGGATTCCGGATCAGGTCCGGAATGACGGCAAAGAGGCTTTTTCAAATGCCTCCGGGGAACCTGGTATGCCCGGCCACTTTATAAACAAAAACAGTACCATACAGATTTTTTTCTCAAAAGGCCACTTTGCTTCACCCAACGGGGATTATTGGTATCTCTTTTGCAAGCGTATAGATATAACAAATGGAGGATGAAGATGGTCGATATAAATATTAAAGGCA
>CAZJOB010000289.1:0-2147 GCA_964547435.1 uncultured Desulfatiglans sp.
TCAGAAATCATACTGAAGCAATCAATTTTATTCAAAACACGCCTGAAGAATCCTCTGAACCTGAGGTAATTTTTAAATGACCTGGGAGAAATCCTTCCATTGACCAGAAATGTCTTTATTCCCGATCGGTGCGCCTCGGTAATCCAGGCAGGCCATATCTCGGTCTCAAGAAAGACAATGGCGTCAGGATCAATCTTCCTGATGGCTTTTCTTACCGAGACGATACAGTCTACAGGACTGTATATCACCGGAATATCTTTATCCAGCAGTTCCCCTGCCAATATTCTTCCATGCTCTGTTGTGGTGGAAAGTATCATAGAGCAATCAGGGATAATCTTTTTCAGGGAATCAATAATGGACACGGCAATCCTTATCTCTCCAAGAGAAACCGCGTGTATCCATATCAGAGGGGCGCCCGTGAGACGTGATGCAATATCTGATGAAATACATCCCAGACGCTCTTTAAAATGCCTCTTATATTTCCCGGTTATATGAGTGTACAGAAGAAAGGGCGGAGTAATAGCGGGAATAAATAAGATATTAAGCAAAGTATATATGCCGTAAAGTATATTCATCCTGACGAACTTTCGGGTTAAGAGTCAATTATATCTACTAGCGGACGATCTTTCTCATGTCATTCAACCTGCAGAGGATATTTAAAAGGTTGTCTCGTGTCAAGAAGCGAATAGGATTTGTCAAAAAAGTTGATTTTTAACACATGTTAGTCTATACCATGCCATAAAAAATACCATTTGAGGATTAACTTGACCAAAGACAGCATTGAACTTAGAAACGAACTTAGTTCCCTGGGACTTTACGAAAAAGCAAGAGAGATCTATTCTGAACTGGGAGAACGATCCGTACTGTCATACATTCAATCCAGTTATCGACTTTTAAGCAAGGTGTATCACCCGGATCTTAACCCTGAAAACAGTGAAAAGGCCCTTGCCACAATGCAGAGTCTCAACAATCTGAGCAATCTTATCAGCCGAATGAATGATGATGAGATCATCAGGCTTTTTAAAAAAGCCCCTCACAGGGATGAGCCGCAAAAGACAAAGATACTGGTCGTTGAAGACGAATTCGGACTGCAGGAGGTTTTCAGGGATATCTTTGCCATGGAGGGATATGAAGTAAAGGTAGCAGTGGATGGAATCGACGGATTTGAGTCCTATAAAGAATTCCAGCCTGATCTTGTTTTTACGGATGTGGTTATGCCCAAAATGAGCGGGCTGGAACTGGTGAGAAGGATAAGAGAGATAAACCCCGATATCAAGGTTATTTATATAAGCGGTTTTTTCGGTATCAGAAGGTTAAAGCAGGAACTGGACAAGGATGTTGAACGCTACGGATATCCGACACTCGCAAAGCCCTTTAAGACAAGCATAATGCTGGAACTTGTAAAGGAGTATATCTCTTTAGGCACAATAAATTCATGATGGTCTTAATTTACATAGCTTCAATCATTTTAAGATAATTTCTCTCAAATTCATCTATTTCATCCATCAGGTCATTTATATATTCATTTAAAAAAGGCAGTGAAGACCGGTTGTTTTCCATTTCATTCCTGAACTCCATAACCTTCTCATAATTTTTTCTCCTGTCTGATTCCCTCTTTAGGCTGAAGGCCTTTTCCATATATTCCTTCGCCTTTTTCCAGTCCTTTCTAAACTGATCAACCCTGTTCCATTTCAATAAATTTCCCGCTCCCGAATATATATCCGGATCTCCGCATGATTTCAGGAGATGTTCCATTCTTCTCGAATCCATGTGGCAGGCGTATTCGAACTCACAATAATCGCATTCAAGCCCTTCTGCCGAATGGTGGAACCTTCCTCTCTCGATCAGAGAGTAGAGTTGATCCGCGTACTCGTCGAACAGAATTATGCCGCTGATATCCAGTCCTTCGCCTTCACATCTGTCACTGATTGTCGAGGCAAGGGGTTTATCCATAAGCTTTTCTCTTTTTAATGAATAAAAAGAGGCCGAGATACTTTTTTCAGAACTACTGCGGCTCCTCAATGCCCTTATATAGACCGGCAGTTGGAAAGAAAGGCCTTTCTTTATATTGGCGGTTGTATGGACCCGTCCGGTCTTGTAGTCATACAGGTATATCCTGTCAGGATAGTTTTTATTCGTGTCAAATC
>CAZJOB010000289.1:2247-5097 GCA_964547435.1 uncultured Desulfatiglans sp.
TTCATGCGCTGACTGCTTAATTCACCGAAAAAAATGCCGAGAATTTCATGGATAAAGTCGCCTGAAGCCAAAGGAGAGGCATCCGGCCCTGTTTCAACCATATCTCCTATTCCATATACACGGGAAAACAGGTAACGCATAGGACAGTTTGCGAGCAGATCCAGTTGAGACGCGGAAAAGAGATTTTTTCTATCCTTTAGAAAACCATCAAATTTTTGCGCGTCAGTTACTATTCCATCATATTCAAACAGGCCATCCATGGCATATCTGGACGCTATTGTCCTGACACCTCTTATAATTCGCTCTTCTTCTCCCCTGTTCCTTAAAATTATATTACTCAGATCAAAAAGCCTGCCGCCAGGCTCCTTCGATTCAGAGCCTTTTTTAAAACCGGAGTTCAGAAGATCTTCGGGAGATGTAATGTAGGGGCATGCTTTCCATCTTAAGACGCATGATTCAGGTTCCATGCTGTTGCCGGCTGTCACAGCCTCGAGATCCAGGATCATTTGAGAAGGCTGGGTCTCTTTTTCATTTCTGTATTCAGGATATGAAAAGAACAATCCTTTTCTGATATTTTTAAGTATGTGCGCGAACAGATGCCTGGACTCATCAACAGCATCAGGGATCCTTAAAATCCTCTCCGGTATATTCTTAAGCATAAAATCCCGGTTGTCTGTCAGGGGAAACTTATCCGCTGTCAGGCCTCCTGCAAAGATATAGTCAAATGACCTGCCTCTTATTTCCAGCCATTGAGACACCCTGATAACATTTG
This sequence comes from uncultured Desulfatiglans sp., assembly GCA_964547435.1. Taxonomy (GTDB): domain Bacteria; phylum Desulfobacterota; class DSM-4660; order Desulfatiglandales; family HGW-15; genus CAZJOB01. Next base: position 3,020 of record CAZJOB010000289.1, read on the forward strand.
GATTCCGCTCGTCAAGCAGATAGCTGCGGTTCAGTCTTTCCATAAATAATCTGTTAAAAGCCAAAAGCAGTTCTTCGCCGCCCTGAATATTAAAGAGTCTTTTAACTATCAGCAATTCCTTTCCCGTGGATAATATCAGATCATATAGGAGTGAATATGCCTTTATGTCTCTTTTTTGAATCTTCCCGGACACGTAGTTTTTCACCCCTTTTTCATGATTATGCAAAAGAAGAATATTGCCCGGAAATCCGAGAGTATCGAGAATTTCTGTAAATATCTTCGAAATTTCAAGAGGATCTTTTTGCTCAGCAATGGACTTAATGGAATTTAATATTCCCTTTAATAACAGGCATTGCAGAATAAAACCGTAATATTCTGTCCTGAGCGCGGTTTTCTCATTGGAGTCTCGTGTTTTATCGATACTCGCGGCATAATACTTACTTATAGAGGATAACCCGCCCTTTTCCAGTGCATTAAGATCATTTCCGAGCAAGGTTATTCCGGCTCTTCGCAGGACCAGATCAAAGAGAAACACATCCGGTTCATTTCCGGAATATTCATTATAGAGTGTTTCGATCAGACCAGATGCCTGAACAGGATCATCGTCCGGAAGCAGAAATTCAATAATATCAGGCATATCAGGGCCAAGAGGTGACTTACATGCGGAATTATTCATCCTGATAAGATTCGAGGAGAAGAGTCTAAAGATGTCCTCCCTTTCAAATCCGTTTACCGGGAGAGTGAGTATCCTTAAGAATATATCGGAGATCGGATGTGATGGAAGGGGAATCCCCCTGGTCAGACTGAAAGGCAGTCCATACTCAGTAAATACCTCGTTGACCGGACCGGAATAATCATCAAGTTCAGGGAAGATCACCCGAATTCTGCCAAGTTCGGAGGATACATCTATTCCATTGTCATGAATAATACGTTTAATTTCCGATGCTATTGCCCGCACCTCCTGAATCTGAGATGGAAATGTGCCGATTCTCATGCCGTTTTTTATGGATCGATGATCCGGATATGTTTCTTCATCACCTCTTATCAAATGGCAGTCGATGCCTGTCTTTTCCAGCCTGTCCATCAGGGCGGCAATGGAATAACACGCCCTGTATGCCCCGGCGTCTCTTATTTCATAAATTTCGCAAGGAGCAGGACCTGCGTTTCCGAAGGCCAGGGCCTTGAAATCTCCGACCGGATCCCGTGCCTGCCCGTTGTAATCAATAAGCCACCATACCTGCTCTGTCAGCCTAATAAGGTTAAAGAGTATCTCCTCCTCTATCCTGGTAAAAAAGGTAAACCCGTCTATTATCAGCACATTTATATTGCTGATTGAGCAAGGCTTCCCCCCGTTTCTCAAAAAATCACGAACCCCTGTATAGATATCGTCTTCGTCATAACAATTCATCTCATTCTTGATTTCTTCAAAGTCCCCGAGAAGCCATAAGAGATCGCTTTCCATGGCATATCTATCCTCGCCTGATTCAGGATTTTCATATCCCTGCCTCTCTATGCGGCCGGCCAGATCATGCGCAAAGGTGTCTTCATAGTTATTCATGATAAGCTGGGAAAAGAAACCCTCAATACTTCGGTAGATGCCGGGGAAATCAGCATCCCTGTTCTCATCCCGCGTGATAGAATCGAAAAAGAGGAGTCTTTCAGGGGACTGGGCCCTTTTTTCAATTATCCTTTTAACCAGCATGGCCCTTATTGACCGGTCTATTAAGATCCGGTTTTTATATTTTTCATTCCTGATATCTTCGTCAAATATCCTTTGAATTAAACCGGTAAGTGTATTCGCGCTTTTCTTTAGCCAGAACTCCGGATCGGTTTCAAGTTCCATTACCCTCCCGCTGTTAGGCACCAGGTGAAGGGCAGAGGTCTCCCCGGATGAAGCCATTTTTTCGAATAAGAGCTTCTGCCTGGAATCGACAGTTTTTCCAACGAGATATGTGATTACGGTCATTATCTTATTTTTTTCTTAAAAGCGGATTATTTGACAGCGCCCATGCACAGGGTTAATATATAACTTTCTTAACGCCTTTCCAATAAAAGGTTTGCTTAAAAATTTATTCTCC
>CAZJOB010000290.1:0-5068 GCA_964547435.1 uncultured Desulfatiglans sp.
GGAAAGGCGATATTCCTGAAAAAATTACGCACGCCTCTTCTCGCGGGTTCAGGAACAACCGCGCTATAGCCTCTGGCTGCCGGTTTAAGGCCCCAGAAATAGAGCTTGTCATTAATATGAAAGAACACCCTGTTTACCGGTTCAAACGGATCGGCTATGGCCGCATGAAATTCCTCCTGGTCATAGTCATCAGGAAAATAATCATCTTCAACCAATTCGTCATCATCATATGTTTTTGTCCCTGAAGCAGCATTGGCAGCGGAAACAGTATCCGCTTGAGCAATAAGGTATACACTTTGGGTGTCAAATTTCCTCGCCTGGTGGTAAAAATATCCGGAATCTGCAGCCATTAAATCTACTGTAGACAATGATAACAAAAGCGCTGTAAAAAATGAGAATCTGATTATCTTTTTCATTGGTCTTAAACTCCCTGGGCAATGTATAAAATATAAAACATCATTAATTATCAAACATCTTCAAGTTTGGATTTTAAACGCCTTACAAGTTCTTCATATGAAGACTTTGTCAATATTTCATTGAACTGACCCCTGTAATTATTTACAAGGCTCACACCTTCCACATATACATCATATATGAACCATACCTCTTCTCTTTTTCTTATGCGGTATTCCACAATAACTTCAGTCGAATTTTCCAAAATAACCTTTGATTCCACTGTTCCGAAATTGGCATCGATATTCTCATTTAAAAATTCTATTTTTTCACCGGAATATTGTCTGGTCTTATCCATGTATGTTTGTTCAATAAGCTTGCTGAACAACTCTATGAATTCCTTTTTCTGAGTCTTGTCCAGGTCCCGCCAGTGCCTTCCCATAGCCCTTTGCGAAAAAGCGGCCCAGTCAAAGATTTCATCAACCGCTTCCCTGATCATTCGGTCCCTTTCCTCTTTCATCTCAGGGGGTTCCAGTTCGGGGTTCGTTACTATTTCAATGAGTTTGTCTGTTGTTGCCTTTATACGTTCCGTGGGCTCGCCTGCTGACAAGAGAACCGGGCTTGATATGAATAACAAGGCCATTACAATAGTTGTGTTGACTCTGTAAAAAAAATTAAAACTCATAAGTCCCCCCCCCAATTATGTTGTTATTAATAACGTCGGTATCTCCTGTCATCTGGGATCAAATATTGCCAAAAACATATTTTGATATCAGTTCCTCCACGTCTACGGGCGGGATTGTGTCATGTATTCTTTCTCCATCAGACAGAATTACATCCGATCCACCCGGCATGATAGCCAGATACTTTTCGCCTATAAGCCCTCTTGTCTTTATAGCCGCAATGGCATCCTCCTGAATTTTAACCCTCTTTGGAAGAGTGATTACGACTTTTGCGTCATAATCCACCATTTCAATTGATATCACCCGCCCTATCGCCATACCGGCGATCATAACCGATGATCCCTTTTTCAACCCTCCGACATCACTGAATACGGCAGTCAACTCATAACCGTCTTCAGCAAACACATCCATTTTTGCAAGTTTGACGGAGAGGTAGCCGAGACAGAGGATTCCGGCAAGGACAAATATTCCAACAACCAATTCAAGATCAATCTTTTTCATATTCCCCTCCTGCGCCTATCGATAAGAAATAGGCCCATCTGTTTCTCCTTTAATAAACTGTTTAACAACCGGATCCTGTGAATTCAGGATCTCATCAGGCGTGCCTGCCGCGCGAATAATACCTTCATGCAGCATCAATACCTTATTTGCGATTTTAAATACCCTTTCTGTTTCATGGGAAACTATTATTCCTGTAAAACCCATATTTTTATGCAGGTCCTCAATGAGATTTAATATCGCGTGACCGATAATGGGGTCAAGACCGGTAATCGGCTCATCAAAGAGCATTATTTCAGGCCGGCAGACCAGTTCACGCGCCAGCGCCGCCCTTTTCTGCATGCCCCCGCTTAACTGGGATGGATATTTTTCCTCCGCTCCCTTAAGGCCAACCTGGTCCAGCACATCGAGCACCTGCTGTCTGACAATATCCCGCGCCATATTTTTTTCTTCTATTAATGGAAACGCAACATTATCAAATAAGGTCATAGATTCAAACAGGGCGCCTCCCTGGAACAGGAATCCTATACGGCTCCGCAATTCTGCCAGGGCCCTACTCTTGAGTTTGCTGACTTCCAGATTATCGACAATAATACGCCCTTTATCCGGCTTTAATAACCCAGCGATATGTTTAAGAATAACGCTTTTGCCATATCCGCTCATGCCTATAAGAACAAGCAGTTCGCCTTTTTGCGCGTCAAGGAAAACGCCCTTTAGAACCTGTTTTCCATCAAAAGATTTATGTAGGTCTTCTATTCGTATCATACCTTTTTCCTAAAAAAGAAGCGCTGTCATGAAATAGTCCCACACAAGTATCATTACCGCTGCCAGCACCACGGCCTGAGTTGTTGATTTGCTGACACCTTCTGCGCCATAACCCGAGCCGCCTGTATAAAAGCCTTTATAGCAAGATACCCAGGCGATAATAATGCCGAAACTAATGGCCTTGTATATACCCTCCATAAGGGCTTCAACATTAACATAATTGGGAATTTCGCCGAAATAGGTGGCTGCATCAAGGCCGAGGACCCTTACCCCGACCAGATATCCTCCCAGAATGCCTATCGCATCAAAAATTGCTGTAAGAAGGGGAAGGCATACAATGCCGGCAATAAGATTTGGTGCAACAAGATAACGATAGGGATTAAGTCCCATCATTTCAATGGCATCGATCTGATTGCTGATGCGCATAATGCCTATTTCAGCGGTCAGGGCCGACCCGGCGCGCGCTGTTACCATCAGCCCTGTAAGCACCGGTCCCAGTTCCTTGACTATTGAAAGGGCCACCATGGGACCAAGGAAGGCCTCGGAACCCAGCCTGGTCATGGTGTAATAGCCCTGAAGGGCAAGGACCATCCCTGTGAATGCCCCTATAAGAAGAACAACCAGCGTGGACTGGGCCCCGATAAAACGAATCTGTTTCAGAATTCGTGTAAACTTATATGGGGGCGTTATGGAATATACAATTGCCTTTAATAAAAAGACCACCATAAGCCCCATTCCTGATACGCTGTTGAGCGTTACGCCCCCCAGTTTTCTTATATTGTATGTCAAATCAATGGAAGTCATTTTTCTATGTAATCATCCTCATATATGAGTAGTCCTTTTTTCGTATCCAGAACCACATGAATCCCAACAGGCAATGTAATATTTTTTGAACCGTGTCCAAAGTCTATCTTACTGATGACAGGAACGGCAATATCCGATGTCCAGTCAAGCAATAATCTGTTTATATCGCTTTCTTCACCGCAATCAATAAAATTCCCCGCGATCAGCCCTTTAATATTATCCAGCGCGCCGCTCAGTTTTAAATGGGCAAGCATCCGGTCGATTCTGTAAGGGGATTCACCCCTTTCCTCGATAAACAGGATTTTGTCATCGAGCGACGGCATGTAAGGAGTTCCGGTCAGACAATTTATCAGGCTCAGATTGCCGCCCAGCAGAATCCCCGAGGCGTTTCCCTCTCTGAGGACTGTTCCGTTGGACAAATCCATACTATCGATCCGGCCCGATGAAATATGTTCCAGCAGAGTATTCAGGTTGCCCCTTTCCCTGCCTGCAAATTCTTTGATCATGGGACCATGAAAAACAATGAGACCGGTCTTAAGATAGATTGCCCACAGCAGGGCAGTGATATCACTGTAGCCTGCCAATATCTTGGGATTTTTCTCTATCAGCGTGTAATCTATTCTATCGAGCAGCCTGAGAGCCCCGTATCCGCCCCTCGCGCAGAATATGGCCCTGATCTCCTTATCGTCAAACATAAGGTGAAGGTCACTCAGCCTGTCTTCGTCGGTTCCGGCCAGATAGCCGTCCTTATCATAAAGATGAGGGGCTTCGACAATTTCATAATCCATTCTCTTCAGAAGGTCAAGGGAGGCCTCGATTTCATCAGGCTCTACTGCTCCTGCCGGGGCAATTATCCCTATCTTATCCCCTGATCTAAGTCGCGGAGGTCTAATATTCAACTGTTCCTCTCATAAAGTATCATCAGACCTTCGAGTGTTAAAGATTCTTCTATCAGGTCAATTGTTTCCGAATCCCCGGCTATAAGCCTCGCGACTCCACCGGTCGCTATTACCTTCATCTCATATTGCAGCTCTTTCTTGATACGGTTCACTATACCGTCGACAAGCCCGATATACCCATAGATTATCCCGACATTTATGGCGCTTATGGTGTCTTTCGCGACAACCTTGCCGGGTTTTGAGAATATCTCCACTCTCGGCAGCTTGGAGGTTCTCTCAAAGAGGGCGTCACAGGAGATAATAACGCCGGGAGCTATAGCCCCGCCAATCCACGCCCCTTCAGGCGAGACGCAATCAAATGTGGTAGCGGTTCCAAAGTCCACTATGATAAGGCCCATGCGGTACTTTTCATATGCCGCTACCGAATTGACAATTCTGTCCGCGCCAACCTCCCTGGGGTTGTCATATTTTATGGGCATTCCGGTCTTCATCCCTGGCCCGACAATAAGAGGCTTAATATTGAAATAGCGCTCTGAAAATTCCTCAAGGGAGTCTAAAACAGGAGGAACAACACACGAAATAATTATGCTGTCAATGTCGCTCATCTTTATGCCGGAATGATGAAAAAGGTTGCATACCATAATACCCATCTCATCCGCCGTGGCGTCTTTTTCTGTCCTGACTCTCCACTGTCCGGTTATCTTCCTACTGTCGAAAACTCCCATTACTATATTTGTATTGCCAACATCAATGCATAGAAGCATGATTCACTCCATAGACATAACGATTATTATAAATGTCAATTTTGTTGCACTCGTAAAAGTCATAAATCATCTTATTTCGTCACCCCGTCGAATGGAGCCTGCCCCGGCATGACTGAAGCCGGGGGGTCCAGTAATTTCATACACTTATAGATTCCAGCCCCAAATCAAGTCCGTGAATAACCTTCGGCGGGAATCAATTAGTGCTTGAAATTAATGGATTCCGGAATCAAGTTCCGGAATGACAAACCAGGGAAATCGACTT
>CAZJOB010000291.1:0-5063 GCA_964547435.1 uncultured Desulfatiglans sp.
AGGGCAATTACGAGCGGCTGATGTGCATAAAAAACTGCACCAACGAGACATGGGACGCAAAACCCTTTATTGACAGGGTCATCGCCGGCATTGACCATGAAACCTTCAGCGTTACAGACCCCTCGGACATACCGGTCTGTCCCAAATGCGGAGGCCCTACGACCGTGGCGTTCAGAAACAGGGAGGACTATGGTAAATGGGAAAAGAGATTCCATGAATGGATCTGCGGAATAGGAGAAAGGCGGCTCACAGTAATTGAACTTGGCGTGGGATTCAATACGCCGGGTGTAATACGCTGGCCCTTTGAGTCTCTGGTGCACATGCACAAGGATTGCCTGTTTGTTCGCGTCAACAGTTCATACCCGAATTACGCCAATACTGCACACCCTGAGATCCCTCATGAGATACAGCATAAATCAGTGTCAGTAAAGGATGACGCTGGCCGGTTTATAGACAACCTGCACAGTTATATGCCGGGTAAAAAATCCTCGTTCAGCAACTGAAGGGTGGATATAAAGTCCACACCCTATAGGTATTCCAGGCGATATTAAAAAATATATAACTTCGTTCAATTATATATACTTAGTTATTACAATAAGTTACTCTTACGTTTTCATTGTGGCACATTAATTGCTCAATTGGTGAATAGGGGAACTTTTTTTATAGGGGAGGAACCATGAAAAAATTATCAGTAATTCTTTTTTTGACAGTATTCATGACCATATCTTTTTTATTGCCCGAAATATCGGAAGCGCAGCGCGGCGGCTGGTTTGGAGGCGGCAGGGGGCCTTTACGCAGCGAAACACCTCCTGTTCCCAGAAAAGGACAGGAAGAAAAGATATTCAAGGTCCTTGATGAGATGGCTGTCAACCAGATGGGAATGCTCAATGTGCCGATGGATGATGGAAGACTTCTTCGGCTTCTGGCAGAGACCATGGGCGCAAAAACAGTTGTTGAGATAGGGACATCAAACGGGTACTCAGGCCTGTGGTTTTTAACTGCTTTGAGCAAGACAGGGGGCAAATTGATCACCTTTGAGATAGATCCCGAAAAGGTCCGGCTCGCGGCCGAAAATTTCAAAAAGGCCGGAGTGGATCATCTCGCCACCATTATTGAAGGGGACGCCCACAAAGAGGTCACAAAACTGAAAGACCCAATAGATCTTCTTTTTATTGACGCGGACAAGTCCGGCTACCTGGACTATCTGAATAAACTCCTTCCCCTTGTTCGGCCCGGAGGTCTGATTATTTCTCATAATATAAATTCCATGGATCAGGATTATCTGGATGCCCTGACCACAAATCCGGATCTTGAAACCATTATTCAGAATCAGTCTTCGGGTGGAGTCGGCGTGACATTGAAGAAGCGGTGATGCATGATACAAAGGGAAACCCCCCGTATTCTCAATGGATTATGGGGGGTTTTAGGAGAAAAGAATAAAAAATACCCTCTTTACACTATATATATCGGGCGAATAGCTAAAAAACTTTAGTATCTTTTAGCGACCTGTCATCTTGTTTTTTCGCCGGGGCATGTCTTTTAAAATGCACCTGAAGGGCCATAATGGCAGCCGGAGTAATCCCTTCAATCCGGGATGCCTGGCCCAGGTTCAAGGGCTTAATTCTGTTCATCTTTTCCCTGACCTCGTTTGTAAGGCCGTAGACCTTTTCATAATTCAGGTCCTCCGGGATCTTCATGCCTTCCATCTTCTTCAGTCTTTCGACATCCTCTTCCTGGCGTTTGATATATCCTTCATACTTGACCCTGGATTCCACCTCTTCAAATACCTTCGGCTCCCTGTTCACCCCTTCAGGTAAAAAAGGGACAAGGTCCTCAAAAAAGAGTTCACTCCTTCTCAACAGGGATGCGAGGGACACGGGATTTTTTATTGGCGCGCTTCCCATCTCCTTTAATTTATCCTGTATCCCTGCGGAAGGTTTCAACTTTATCTCTTCGAGCTGTTTTTCAAGTGTTTCCACCTTTTTCTTTTTATTCAGGAATTCGTTATATACCTCATCGGATACAAGCCCGAGCTCATGACCTGTGTCCCTCAACCTGAAATCGGCGTTATCCTCGCGAAGGAGAAGGCGGTATTCCGCCCTGGAGGTGAACATGCGGTAGGGCTCCTTTGTGCCCTTTGTAACCAGATCATCAATAAGAACCCCCGCATAGGCCTGTGAACGTGACAGTATCAAAGGCTCTTCTCCCCTTACCCTTAAGACGGCGTTAATACCCGCGAGAAGCCCCTGGGCTGCCGCCTCCTCATAACCCGATGTCCCGTTGACCTGGCCGGCGTGATAGAGCCCATTTATGAGCTTGGTTTCCTGGGTGGGTTTCAACTGTATGGGATTGATATAATCATACTCTATGGCGTAACCGGGTCTCAATATTTCGGCCCTTTCAAGCCCTGGGATGGATCTGACCATCTTTAACTGGATGTCCACAGGAAGGCTTGTAGGGAGACCGTTCGGATATATCTCATTCGTCTCCAGACCTTCAGGCTCAAGAAAGACCTGGTGCCTTTCCCTTTCCTTGAATCGCACTATCTTATCTTCGATTGAAGGACAGTATCTTGCCCCCACCCCTTCGATAATTCCGCTGTACAGAGGGGATCTCTCAAGGCCCGACCTGATAATATCGTGAGTATTCGCGTTTGTGTAGGTAATATGGCAGGGGACCTGGGGTAAAAGAATCTCCTTTGTGGTGAATGAAAAAGGTCTTGGATTCTTATCCCCTTCCTGTCTTTCAAGACCTTGGTAATCTATGCTTTTTCCATTGAGGCGCGGTGTGGTTCCTGTCTTCAGCCGCCCGACGTCGAACCCGAGTTCGGAAAGCTGCTTTGAAAGGCCTTCGGAAGGGGGGTCTCCCATTCTGCCGGAGGGAAAATGATTGAGGCCTATGTGTATAAGCCCCCGCAGAAAGGTTCCGGTTGTGAGAATGACTGTTTTTGACAAAAAGATCTCATTTATCCATGTTTCCACGCCCCTCACTTCATTGTCTTCAATAAGCAGCCGCTCAACCATGGCCTGTCTTATCTCCAGAAGAGGCTGGGCCTCAAGCACGGACTTCATGCGTCTTTTATAGAGATCCATGTCATTCTGCGACCTTGATCCCTGAACAGCGACTCCCTTTCGCGTATTAAGACGTCTGAACTGTATGCCGCTCATATCCGCGATTTTTGCCATCTCACCGCCCAGGGCGTCAATCTCTTTTACCAGGTGCCCCTTGGCAAGTCCGCCGATTGCCGGATTACAGCTCATTGCCGCTATATGATCAAGGTTGATTGTGAGCAGCAGGGTGGGGTGACCCATTTTCGCGGCCGCAAGGGCTGCCTCACATCCCGCGTGTCCCGCTCCTACCACTATTACGTCATATTGTTCCATGTGCGAATTATATACCTTAAAATGAGTTATTTATATTTATGGCACAAGGCGCATGGCGCAGGGCGCAAGGAAAAAAGATTTTCACCCTGCGCCTTGAGCCCTGTGCCTTGCGCCTATTCAAAAAACCAAAGGATTTCTGTTGGCATGACTATCCGGTAATAACTAAAAGGGATCCATCAGTTCGATTGTCTGATCCCTCATAGGGCCGACAGAGATAAAGGAAAAGGGTGTATTAAGTATCTCTTTAATCCTGTTCAGGTAATCCCTGGCCTGGAAAGGAAGCTGTTCCAGCCTTCGGGCCTGTGATATGTCTTCGGTCCATCCCGGCATCTCTTCATAAACAGGCACGCACCGGGAAAGGTCCTTAAGGCTGGCAGGCATATAATCTATTGTTTTGCCGTCCAGATTATAGGCCACACACATCTTGATTACATCCAGTCCGGCAAGGACGTCCAGTTTTGTGATGCTGATGCTCGTAAGGCCGTTATACCTTATGGAATCCTTCATCATGACAAGATCAAGCCACCCGCATCTTCTTCTGCGGCCTGTGGTGGCGCCGAATTCATGTCCCTTTTCCTGAAGGTAGTTGCCTGTTTCGTCCATCAGTTCGGTAGGGAAGGGGCCGGCGCCCACTCGCGTGGTATATGCCTTAACGATTCCCAGGATATGATGAAGCTTATCAGGGCCTACGCCAACCCCGGCGCAGACGGATCCCGCCACAGGATTGGATGATGTCACAAAAGGATATGTCCCGTGATCTATATCCAGATGGGTCCCCTGTGCCCCTTCAAAGAGTATCTTTCCGCCCTTTCTGATCATGTCGTCCACCTGAATGGAGACATTGGAGATATAGGGCTTTAATATTTCGGCCATCTCCATATACAGGTCATAGATCGGCTGAAATTCCAGGGGTTCCGCCTTTAAAAATCCGGTGAGATAGAAATTTTTTTCTTCCAGGTTTGCCCTGATCTTCTGTGCCAGGAGCTCGGGGTCCTTCAGGTCGATTGCCCTTACCCCTTTTCTTGAGGCCTTGTCTTCATAACATGGTCCGATTCCGCGTCCCGTGGTGCCTATCTTTTCATCTCCCCTGGCCTTTTCTCCCGCAATATCAACGGCCTTGTGATAGGGCATAATAAGATGCGCCTTTTCGCTTATAGCGAGGTTGTCGGGTGATATGGATATCCCCTCACTTGTAAGGGTTTCCATCTCCTTAAGCAGCACCTCAGGATCAACGACAACCCCGTTTCCGATCAGGCATTTTTTTTCGTTATGCAGTATGCCCGAAGGAATCAGGTGGCATATGGTCTGTTTTCCGTTCACCACGAGTGTGTGCCCGGCGTTATTGCCGCCCTGAAACCTTACTACCAGGTCAGCCCTGGACGCGAGCAGGTCAACCAGTTTTCCCTTCCCCTCATCACCCCATTGTGTCCCTATTACAACAACATTTGGCATTTTTCATCTCCTGATGTTCCATAATTGCATCAATAATTAATAAATCGGAATTCAGCAACAGCTATACTAAATGCCGCATGCTCATGTGTCAAGAATTATGACCCGTGACCGGAATTGAAAAGTTTCTTTCTGACAAGCATATAAATGAGAAGGATGAAAAGAAGGATAAAAATCACCACATTGTACCGCACGAACAGGGATGAAATTCTTTCCTCGACGGTTTCCCAG
>CAZJOB010000292.1:0-5054 GCA_964547435.1 uncultured Desulfatiglans sp.
AAAATGACATGTTCTTCGAACTTGTGTCTGTTTTTCGACACCATTGATCTCAAACCGCTTATTCTTATCGATAACTGACTGTAATGCTTCATCTTATTTATTTTTTGGCATGGCATATTTCATGCATTTGCTAACAATGTTGCACCAGGAGGTTGTCCGAGAATAGCCGAAGGCGTCATTCCCGCGAAGGCGGGAATCCATAAATGCCTGAAATGACTGGATTCCCGCCTGTACGGGAATGACTAAAATGGTACAAAAATGTATTCTCGGACAGCCTCCTAGTAAAAAGCAAATATTGAGGGTGGAATAAATGCCGGTTCTGGAATCAATGAAGATCGATCAGAAAATAAGGGATATGATACGCAGCAAAGACACACAACTGCCCACCCTTCCAATATTCATCGATAAGATACTGGAAATTGCGGGAAAAGATGACACTTCATCAAAAGATCTTGCGCAATTTATAGGCAATGATCAGGCCATATCCAATAAGATACTCAGATTGGCAAATTCGGCATATTACGGCATGATGAAGGAGATTGATTCCATTGCGCGTGCCATAACCATTATAGGTTTCAATGAGATAATCAGTCTTACAATAGGGATGAGTGTAATATCCACCTTTCAGAAAAAACATCTTGAAGGCATTTTGGATCTTGACAATTTATGGAAGCATTCAATCGCATGCGGCTTTGCATCAAAAATAATCGCTAAACAGATTAAAATGAATATAGTTGAGCAGATTTTTCTTAACGGTCTTTTACATGATATGGGGAAGATCCTTTTTGCCAATTATTTTCCTGATGAATACCGTTATACCCTGTTGGAAGCGGAAAAAGAACAGACTCACCTGCACTGTAAAGAAAAAGAGATTCTTGGTGTTGACCATGCCATGCTGTCCGGCATGATTATGGAAAAATGGCATTTCCCAGACAACCTTGTTTTTCCTTCCAGGTATCATCACAGTCCTGAGATGTGCCCCTCAAGATATCAGAGATCGGCTTATGTAATAAAACTGGCGGATTATCTCTGTTTAAAGGCGGAGATCGGAAAAAGCGGAACGCCTGTTATTCCGGAAACAGGCGATGTAAAGAAAAATCTGGGATTAAATGATGAAGATATCACTTCCTGTGAGGAAGAATTAAAAAAACAGAAGGCCAAAATTGACGAATTTTTCAAGGCGATCGGTTAATGACCATCATTGCCGGACAGAAAAAAATGGATGAAATTGGCATTGATAAATTAAAAAGAGAAAACAACCTTCTTCGAAAACAAATAATGGAAGTTCAGCGAAGGTATGAAAACAAGATCGCTGAGCTTTCCATTCTGCGCGAACTAGGAATGTCCCTTCTGTATGTCCCCGCTCTTCAGAAACTGTTAAAACACATAATGGATGTGGTAATTAACAATACTATCGCGCAAAACTGTTCCATCATGATGGTTGATGAAGAAGTGAACCGGTTATTTCTCCTTTGCGCCACAAATTATAAAAATGAGACTTACATAATAGATCGTAAAGATCTCTTTTCAAAGGAAGACATCATTTACAGTTTTGAACCCGGAGAGGGTATCGCGGGAAAGGCATTGGTCGAGAAAAGGCCTATTCTTGTAAAAAGCGCCGATGATGCCAACAAGATTGCCAGAAAAGCAGAGAGCCTGGTAGAAATAAACAGCCTTCTTTCCATCCCCCTGATAATTTCTGACAGGGCAATCGGCGTATTGAATCTGAGTCATTCCGAGGACAATATTTTTAAAAAGGATGACATCTACCTGTTCAGCGTTATAGCTGATTATGTATCAATCTCAATCATCTCTGCCATCAACTATGAAAAACTTCAATTCAGTGAAGAGAATTACAGGGTTTTATCAGAAAACTCAAATAATGGCATCGCAATAATACAGGAAAATAGACATTTCTATGCAAATCCTAAATATATGGAATTGACCGGCTATGATATTTTTGAACTGAAAGGAATGGCCTTTGAGTCCATTATCATGGAGGAATATCCGGGAACAGATCCCTCGAACAAACTTGACAACCTCAAAAAAGGTTCTGAAAACGAAGTATTCAACGCCCAAATGAGAAGAAAGGACGGCGTCATCTTTGATGTCGAGATCAGTGCCTCCTCGGTCCTATTCAATGGCAAGCAAACACTGCTTATCTCTATGCTGGATATTACGGACAGAAAAATTATTGAGAAACAACTGATTCACGCCCAGAAGATGCAGTCGGTAGGGACTCTTGCAGGCGGCATAGCCCACAATTTCAATAATCTTCTTATGGGTATTCAGGGTAACGCTTCCATCGCCATGATAAATATGGATGTCAATAATCCCTATTACAAAAACCTGCTTAACATTGAGAAACTCGTGAAAAGCGGTTCGAATCTTACCTCGCAGCTTCTTGGGTATGCAAGGGAAGGTAAATATGAGATAAAACCGATTAGTCTCAATAAAATTATCAGCGAAACCTCAGATACTTTTGCCGCCGCAAGGAAAGACATAAAGGTCAATCTTGATCTCTCATCTGAAATATTAGGCATAAAAGCGGATCAGGGCCAGCTTGAACAGATGTTGTTAAACCTCTATGTCAACGCGGCAGATGCCATGCCTGAGGGGGGCGAGCTTTTTCTGAAAACAGCCAATGTAACTGAAGAGAAGATAAAAAATAAGCCTTATCATCCAAAGCCCGGCAATTATGTCTATGTATCTGTAAGGGATACTGGTTTTGGAATGGATAAAAAGACAATGGAGCGTATTTTTGAACCTTTTTTTACCACCAAGGGCTTTGCCGGGGGCACTGGCCTCGGTCTGGCTTCAGCTTATGGCATTATCAAGGGGCATGGCGGTTATATTGACGTTGAATCGGTAAAAGGCAAGGGCTCAACCTTCAGCATATATCTGCCTGCAACTGATGAGATGATCGGAATGGAAAAGGCAAATTCCAGTGAACTCTGTTCCCGCACAGGGACAATCCTTTTAGTTGAGGATGAAGAAATAGTGATAGATGCAGCGGAGCAGATGCTTCGAAAACTGGGTTATGAGGTTATTGTGGCATGTAGTGGAAAAGATGCCCTCGAAATATTTAAAAAGGATCACGACCGGATTGATCTGGTGCTCCTTGATATGGTAATGCCGGGAATGGGAGGAGGAGAGACATACGGCAAATTAAGGGAAATAGACAATAAGGTCAAAGTACTCCTGTCAAGCGGATACAGTATCGACGGACAGGCTGAAAGCATAATGAAACAGGGATGCAACGGTTTCATACAAAAACCATTCACATTGAATTCCCTCTCGCAAAAGGTAAAAGAGGTTATTTCCATCTGTTGATTATCCCGGATTAACCAAAAAGGCATAAAAAAATAGTGGTTTTTTAAATACCTGATTTTAGATTGAGATTTGTCAGAATATGAGGTAAAACATTCACGTCTTTTCACTCAGGTTGCATCGAACAAATATTCATATCTTATTAACAAAACAGACAGGAGGAGGGGTAAAATGGGAATGATTAAAGAATTCAAAGAATTTGCAATGCGCGGTAATGTTGTTGATATGGCGGTAGGTATTATCATCGGCGCCGCCTTTGGCAAGATTGTCAGCTCGCTTGTAAACGACATAATCATGCCGCCGATCGGCATGCTTCTGGGCAATGTCGATTTCTCAAACCTGGCTGTCACGCTCAAGGAAAAAACCGAAGCGGCTGAGGCGGTAACAATCGGCTACGGTGTGTTCATCAACACGGTTCTGGATTTTATTATCGTGGCTTTTGTGATCTTCATGGTCATCAAACAGATAAACCGCTTCAAGAAAAAAGAACCAGCGCCGGTCGCTGAACCTACAACCAAGGAATGCCCGAAATGTTATACATCCATTCCTATCAAGGCAGTACGCTGCCCTAACTGCACCTCGGATCTATAATCGTTAAAGGAGTGAGAGTTACAAAATATTTTGTATCAATCCGAATTTCTCAATGGATTAATGACCTGTTTTATTCGCCTTTGCCAGAATACCCTGCGGCTTGTCGTAGCGAAGCGAAGATCCCGCCGATTTTTGCGGGACCGCAGGGATGATCAGCCTTCACCAAATGTTACGGCTCGACAAGATGGCAAGGTGAACCGCGCCGAAGCTCTTCAGAGCGAAGGGTCTCTATTTTATGACCAGTCACATGCCAGATCACACCATTCAGATTAACTGATTTCTGAGAGATTCTTCGCTTCGCTCAGAATGACAATTATAAATTGCTCAGAATAACAAGGTGGATAACTCAATAATTGTGAATGCAATCATTCCATATATGTTGTTTCATGTTTTCCTGAAAGGCTTATCAGAAAGAACGCGAAGGGCCTGTCAACATATCTTGTTATAACCGGATTGTGAGCGACACCTGCCGGGCACAGCACAGCAGTCGGCTTGTCAAAGATATACCTCTCTCTTTCTTCACCCATGTCTATGGAGATCTCCGCTCCAAGATAGTTGATGTCCCTGGGATCGGTTCCCACAAACACCAGCACCTCATCATTCGGGTGTACATGCGCGCCGTCCGCCTTTCCCGGCCCCCGGTGCCATATGCCGGGTTTTTTATAGAATCCCCATGTAAAATTCAGTTCCATGCCTTCCAGGTCATTGCCGCTCATCCATACCAGGCTGTTCGTGTTCCCCGGACCCGGCCTCATTATTCTGCCCTCTGCCATATCTTTTTCATATTCTGCCCTCTTTTCCGGGGCCATATTGTCAACTGACATGGGTCTAAGGGGCTTTATAAGATGATCATACTTGTGTCCATAGGTCACGGTCTCTTCAGACACCCTGTATTTCTTCTTTGAAAAGGTTGACACCATGGGCAGCTTGATGTCCTTGTCAAAACTCGCCTGCATCCTTTTCACCTGCTCTTCGGATATGCCGTCGCCCATCCAGGTAGTCCGGGGTTCAGCCCCCAGGGAGATGATGAAGAAGCTGTATCCTATGGGATTCGTTACTTCCTTTGTCACGGAAGGACAATGAGGGACTCCGGCAGGCGCGATTATAACACTCGGTCTGTCAAAGGTATGAAT
>CAZJOB010000293.1:0-3998 GCA_964547435.1 uncultured Desulfatiglans sp.
GCCGCCTCTGCCTTTTCGTTTTCCCATCGTTCCAAGTCGGATAGCCGCCAGCGCGTACAGCCCGCCGATAGTTTTATAGGCTTCGGAAGATTTCCATTCTGCAACCACCTCCAGACTGTGATTCGATTTACACCAAAACGATTACTTACTTGTCGATCATTAAGATACGTCTGTTCGTATGCCATAATAAATGCACTCCTCTCTATGTGTTGCAATTATTATAGACCTATTTTATTAATAATCAAGCGTAAACTATTAGAATCATTAAGAAAGTTGACACCTAACCCGGTTAAGTGACAACTTGAGGGAAAGGATTATTTGCTTTTCCGAATGATATTCCTTATTTGTGTGATCGATCGATTATATTCGTGACAGTGCCTGTTCGCGAACGAATGCGCTGTCATTCCAGTTTTTTTATTGGCTGTTGTATAGGCTTCAAAAATTTCTTGATCTCTGTTTTTTCGTTGTTCGGGCGTCAAACCGCGCACTGTTCTTGACTTTCCGCCTTTTTCGCTTTGTACCTTGCTGTATTTTTTCAGTTTTTCTTCCTGAACATAAGGCTTAATCGCTTGAAGATAATCATTTATTGGATATTTTATTTGAAAGCGCTTGAAGGTTTTTCCATCGGAATTGATTACATTAAAAATTTCCACCAGAGCAATAAGGCAGGCGTACAGAGGGTGTAATTCGCCTGTTTTGAACGATTTAATTATACTTTGCGCTGTGCCTGTGTTTATGCCCTTTATCAGATCTTTATCCTCTGGAAAAAAATAAACGTAGCTGTTTTTTATTGACTGAACCAGATAGTCAAGATGATAGAGTTTTGGTTCAATATTCCACTCGATAAATGTTTTTGCATTTTCCAGAATTAAATCCAATTCGTCGTCAGGTATATCGTGAATGGGAGTCGAGTCAATTATTAATTCTTTTTTCATTTTGTGGCCCTCCCTTTCATGGGTATAACCTTTGCCGATTCATTCGGTTCAGTGTTTATAAAATTGCACCATGTTTCCATTAGTTTGACGCGCTTATTGAATAAATCAGACCGCTGGTAAGCCTCTTCAGTCTTTGACCCTAATGAGTGTGCAAGTGCCATCTCGCAGACGTCGCGCGGGAAATTAGTTTGTTCAGCCGTCCACTCCCTGAACGTGGCGCGGAAGCCGTGAGGCGTCCCGGAAACCTTCATTCTCCGGCATAACATAGACAAAGCCATGTCACTAAAGGCCCCGCCCCGTGGAGCAGGAAATATATATGGAGAATCTTGAAACCGTGGAAGGTTAAACAATAGCTTTAACATTTCGTCCGTGAGTGGCACTCTGTGCGGCCTTCCGGCTTTCATGCGTTCACCCGGTATGCTCCATTTTTTACCCTCAAAATCAATTTCATTCCATGTAGCAAGCCTGACCTCACTTGACCTGCTTGCTGTCATTATCAGGAATTCCAGGCACCTTGCAGTCATGATTTCATCCTGCTTTCTTAACTTTTCCATGAATGGATATATTTCTTTATAGGGCAGTGCCTTATGGTGACTTACCTTTTTGATCTTTCCGGGTTTTGCCAAAAGTGCGTCAAGGTTTCCCTGCCATTTTGCGGGATTATCACCCTCCCTGAAACCTGATACTTTTGACCAGTCCAATATGTCTTCAATTCGTTGTCTCAGTCTTGTAGCTGTTTCTGTTTTTTCGTTCCATATAGGTGTCAGAACATTCAGAACATCATTGAGTGTAATTGCAGAAACCGGCATATTTCCTATCAATGGAAGGGCGTATAATTCCAATGATCTCAACCACTGTTTTGAATGTTTCTCATTTCGGAATTCAGAGGCTTTTTTTTCATAGCACCGGAGCGCCGCTTCTTTAAAGTTTATACGCCCGTTTTCTGAGGCAATGGCCGCCGCCTTAATGCTTTTTTTATGTTGAATGGGATTAATCCCCTGTTCTTTTAATCCTTTTATTTCATTGCATTGTCTGATTGCATCTGCAAGTTTAACGTCTGGATAACCACCCAGGCCAATATTGAGACGCTTGCCACCAAATCGGGTTCTATACACCCATGATCTGAAACCTGTGTCCTTGACGAAAAGCATCAACCCTGCTATATTACCTACTGCGTGTTGACCGGGTTTAGTGAGGCGTTTTATTTCAATGGCAGATAAATCTTTTACTTTTTTTGGCATTGTTGCCCCCTTGTCAGTTCGATTCCCACTTGGGAACCGAACAGGTTTAAGGTTAAAATTTTCTTAAAAAAGGCATAATCTAAAAATAATTAACAATACAAAAATTATATCAACTGTTATGCCCAAAATAATAAGATTTATTGAGACAGATTGCAACAAAAAAAGACAAGAAATATGAATTTATTTTTATAATGGCAGTTATATCAGTAACTTAATGAAACGGATTGCAACGGTATGAAACAGGGTATTTTTCGCTACTCCCTCCGCCAGAACCGTTTTTTATTACGAGTTCAACAAAAATATGATCATTATACCTAAATCATTTCATTCAGAAATTTATGCCTCTCGTTTTTTTATTATACTGATAATTTTAATATTAGTTTCAGTATCAGGCTGCGCCATAAATCCTGTAACTGGCCGAAGGGAATTGATGCTTGTATCCGCAGACCAGGAATTCAGAATAGGGCAGGGGGTTGACAAACAGGTTCGTGAGGAGATGGGCATCTACCTCGAATTGCCGGAACTGCGCTCAAAATTAAAGGAAGTTGTAGAAAATATAGGAAGAAACAGTGACAGACCGGATATTATTTACAGGGCTGAGATAATCGATACACCGGATTTCAATGCCTTTGCGGTGCCTGGAGGGTTTGTCTATGCTCACAGAGGTCTGCTCGAGAGGGCAAATTCCGTTGATGAACTCGCCTCTATCATGGCGCATGAGATAGCTCACGTGGCCGCGCGTCATTCGGCTTCTCAGATATCCAAGAACCAGTTGCTTAACATAGGCCTGCTGGGCGCTATGATAGCCACCAGCGGAGAACTGCAGAATTACGGGGATCTGATCAACCTGGGGTCTATACTTGCTTTCAGCAAGTTTTCGCGCGATGACGAGAGGGAGGCCGATTTTTACGGTCTGAAATACATGACAAAGGCCGGCTACAATCCGGCAGCATCAATAAGTGTTATGAAACAGATCCAGGCCCTTCAGGACAGGGAGCCGGACGCCCTGGAGGTATGGTTCATGACACATCCTCCCACCAATGAAAGGGTTGGTCTTTTGAACAGCGGGCTTGAGGAATTATACGGCGTTGATCCCAGCCTGAATAAGAGAGGCCTCCTGAGAAATGAATATATAGCCCTGCTTGATGGAATGGCAGTGGGTGAATGGAACGGCAAGGAACTTGTAAAGGATGACAGGTATTATAATAAGGAGTTCTCTTTGAGCATACCAATACCTGCGGGCTGGCAGGCATCGATAAATCACAAAAATTATGCGGCAGTTTTTGTTGATTCCAAAAACAAGTCATATGCCTTTTTTGATATTCAGTCACTAAGAACACAGAAAAACAGTGAGGCATTTTTAAAGGAATATTCGTCAACGCTTGAAAAAAGCGGACTTATAAGGGCATATTCCGAACGTCCCGGATCATATTCCCATGGCGCATACTCAGCATCCTACAGTGGAATAGACACTAATCTCGGGCCTATAAACGCAAAGCTTATCGCCTTTACCAGGGGTGGAAACGGTTATACTATTCTGGGCATAGGTAAAACCGAGGCATTCAACTCACTCGTCCCTCTGTTTGATAAAATGATAAACGGGATGAAGTTTCTGTCCGCGCAAGAGTCTGCCAATTTGAAACCGCCAAGGATGACCGTGCACAGGGTTGTAAAGGGAGAGACCTGGGACAGCGTTACAAAGAAATATTTTAAGGGCGCAGGTGAAAAGGGAAAACTGGCAGAATATAATGGCATGTCTGCCTTAGATGGCCTTACGCCAGGCACGCTCTTAAAGATTCCTCCTTCAACAAGGTTCCGGTAG
>CAZJOB010000293.1:4008-5048 GCA_964547435.1 uncultured Desulfatiglans sp.
TTCCAGAACCCTTCACACATGATTTACCTTTATAAACAATCGTCATTCCCGCGCAGGAATCCATAGCCTTGCTTTCTGTGGGAATGCAAATCAGTATAAGGTTTTATGGGATTTAGCTTTTACAATGATTGATTCATCTACAGGTGCATTCTGTGCGATTTTAAATTGTCATTCTGAGCGGAGCGAAGAATCTCCCATAAATCTGTTATACTGAATAGCGTAATCTAACATGTGACCGGTCATAAAATAGAGACCCTTCGCTTTCCATCCTCCGCAGCAGCAACTGCTTCGGAGGATGAAAATTCCGCATCGCAGAATCCACTGCCCAACGAGGTCATTCCGGAACTTGTTGAAAATCCCGATGCTGTTTTCGGGACCTGCCCCGTGAAATATTCCTGAGGGATCAGCACAGCGTATTTCACCGGGGATTCCGGAATCCACACCAAAGTCTGTCATTCCGGAACTGGATTCCGGAATCCACACCAAAGTCTGTCATTCCGGAATTTAATTCCGGAATCCATGGTTTTTATGATTTTGACTTGCCGTGTGCCTTGAACCCCCTGTCCCGCCATCTTGTCCCGCCATCTTGTCGCGCCATCTTGTCACGCCGACTTGTCACGCCGACTTGTCACGCCGAAGCTTTAGCGAAGGCGGAAGCTTTGGCGTAGGCGGAAGCTTCATGCGACGGCGGCTGAAACCTGAAGGCTATCATCATATACTTTAATCAAAACTGATAACCATCTGATATTAAATTAAAATTAGAGTTATATTAATATTGAAGGACGTCCCGGTGTTACTAATTTCCTCAATCACGGGAGCAGCTTTTGTCACAATTGCATCAAGTTTCTCATTTGTAACTGCATGAGGAGTTTTATCAGATTGAGTTTTATTTATTTCGCTGATGCCCGGTGTTCCTTCTCCGCAGGAATATATGAAAGATATCATTAAAATAGAGATAACTGAAAGATAGATACTTAATAAATTATTTTTTAATTTAATATTCATATGTGTTCCTTTTGTAATGTTACTCTTTCATGATT
>CAZJOB010000294.1:0-5033 GCA_964547435.1 uncultured Desulfatiglans sp.
GAAACCTCTTTTGTTCTAATTTTTATCAGTATTTGTACCCACAAATTCTTATGAGAAGCCAATTTTCTTTATTGATTTCTTGACATATCTTGCTTAGCTAACTATATTAGCCAATATGGTGAAAGTAGGTTTAATGGGGAGGAAATGGACACTTTACAGGTAAATATTCATGAAGCCAAAACTCAGCTCTCAAAATTGATACAGGCTGCAATCGATGGCAAAGAGGTTATAATTGCCAGGGGAAACAAGCCGGTTGTAAGGCTTGATGTTTTGTCCGGGGCAAAAGGTGAAAGAAGGATCGGAAATGCCAAAGATCTGCAACTGGTTATGTCGGATGACTTTGATGAACCGCTTGATGATTTCAGGGAATACATGGAATGAGAATACTTCTGGATACCCATGCTCTTCTCTGGTTGATCACCGATGATAAGCGACTCAGTAAAACTTCCCGGAAAATCTTCCTCAATACTGAAAATTGTTTGTATTTCAGTATCGTCAGTCTATGGGAGATATGCATAAAAAAGAGTCTTGGCAAGATATCCCTGGAAAACAAGTGGCTTGATATTATCCAGAATGAGATGAAAGCAAATTCCATTCAGTGGCTTTTGGTTGAAGTCTCACACTGCGCTAAAGTAACTGAGCTTCCCTTCCATCACAGGGACCCTTTTGACCGTATGTTGATTGCACAGGCAATGACTGAGGATCTATCCATTCTTTCCCGCGATAACAGCTTCTCGGCTTATAAAATTAGATGCATATGGTAAATAATGAAATTGATGGTCTCGTAAAAAGCTTTTTTATACCGCTTCGCGGCAACCTATGTGAAACGAAGTCTTTTATGGCCCTAGGAGACTGTCTGAGAATAGCTCAGGCTGTCATTCCCGCCCCGAATCAAGTCCGGGATAAACTCCGGCGGGAATCTATAAGTATCTGAAAAGACTGGATTCCCGCCTGCGCGGGAATGACTAAAATGGTACAAAATTATATTCTCGGAAGCCTCCTGGGATGTATTTGAATTGACGTAGAATGTCAGGCGCTCTATACTCCGGCATCTGAGAGGAGAGGCAGAAATGGAAATAACCAAAATCAATTTCGCGGAAAAGTTCGGTCTGCTGCCCGAAGGGGACTATTCAGTCCGGATCATATCAAAGATTTCGCGACTGACATCACGATAGACAAAATAGAATGGATATAAGGGAGGCTGGACAGGCATAAAATGAAAAAGATGCTGATATGTTTCGCTGCGGGATCACTGGGCGGTCTTGCATATTGTGTCGCCGCATGGCTTTCCGGTGATCTGGGGATAACCCGGTCGGTTGGGGTATCAATGGCGCCCGCCCTGATCCCGAGCTGGCTGTACGCACGGATTGTATGGGGAGGAATATGGGGCTTTCTGTTCCTGGTTCCGGTGATAAAATCCAGGACCTTTGCGAGGGGAACCCTCTTCAGTCTTTTTCCCACGCTGTTTCAACTGTTTGTTGTATTCCCCTATAAGACAGGCTATGGCATAGCCGGGATTGAACTGGGGCTTCTTACACCGGTTTTCGTGTTTTTATATTACTGGATATGGGGTCTTGTGACTTCTCTGACCATCAGATTTTCATAATAGGTACAAGCTTTAAATAATAAAAAAATAAAGCTCCAAATAAAATAAAGAATCCAGCCGGATAAACATTTTTCTCATGTAGAGCGACGGCTATATCACCGACTAATCCAAGTATATAAATAAATGATACTAAGGAATAAGTGATAGACACAGTTTTTTAAAGTGAAAATGCACATGCAAGAAAAAAACAAATCACAGTCTGTTTTCGAGCCTTGTTGCCTCGCTACCACGATTGGAAGCTTGCCGCATACTGATGTGGAGCGTGGTACGAATCTGATGTTTAAGAACACACCTGAGATTGCATCCTGGGTACAGTTCCCCAAACGTAATCGATATGAGAATATGATGATTCAATTTACCGAAGGCATGCCCGCACTTGTACAAGATGGGGACCGAACCTATTTTTCTACTCTGTTCGATGAATTTCCTGAGCGGTTGACCTGTTTCTACGAGCGTTATTTGGCAGTTATTGAGGATGAAAATTCTGAAGCGCTTGAAAAATTCCGCCTTTCACCACAATACGCTGCCGGATATTCCGAATTCGTTGCTCGTCTGCCTGAACAATTGAAACTGGGCCGAACAATCATGCTTAAAGGGCAGGTCACCGGACAGCGTAAAACCATTATAGAGTAATATTTTTATTGAATAAGGAGACTACATGTCGAACTCACTGGAAAAAAGAATTGTACGAGTTGAAGAACTTATTGGGTCAGGGCTTGATGCCGGCGCGACAGGCGAAATTATGAAGATCATAGAAGGACCGGCCTTGCCCATAGACATTCTTGAACGAATAATGCTTTACAATGAAACCCTGCCCAGGGCCGCCGATCTGCCCTATACACCGCAGCAGCGTTATCTGCATTTTCTTTGGGACGTCTTTGATAAAACCGCTCTGAGCCTTATAGTCAATTTTTCCATCCCATTTCGCCGTATCATCGGAAAGCACCTCTTCAAGACATGCGGTGATGCAATGATAGCCGAAGAAAATGTCCGGTTCAATTTCGGACACCTGCTTGAACTTGGAAACCAGGTTTTTTTCAATAGGGGCGTCTTCCTGGACACCAAGGGCGGCATCAGTCTGGGCAACAGCGTTGCCCTTGCCGAAGACGTGCGGATTTTTACTCATGGCCACTCAGAGGCATCACATATTGCGCGCAGTTACGGACGGGTTGTGGTTGAGGACTACGCCAAGATCTACGCAGGAGCCACCATTATGCCGGGAGTAACTATCGGCAGGCAGGCTATTGTTGCCGCGGGCGCTATGGTGAACCGCGATGTGCCGCCCAACATGGTGGTTGCAGGAACTCCTGCCCGGATTATTCGCGAGCGCAGAAACGAAGGCCGCACAGGCGACGAGCTCGATCATATATGGCTTTTTTAAGCAGGATTGAAATTGAACCTTACCAACATTAAGGCAATTGCCCTAAAAGAATATTACCACCTGATAAGGGATTTCAGAAGCCTGTACCTTGCGTTCATTATACCTCTTTTTCTGATACTTATGTTCGGTTACGCCTTGAGTCTGGATGTGGAGAACGTAAAGGTTGTGGTTGTGGATCAGGACAAAACGAGTATGTCCAGGGACCTGATCGGACGTCTTGATGCCTCTGTGTACTTTGATGTCATGGCCTATCCGGTAAACAGCGCAGGAGCAATCGATTTTATTGACAGGGAGAAGGCTGCCCTTGCCATAATAATTCCGCCTGAATGGACCTCTAATATCAGGGCTGACCGACCATCCCCGATGCAGATAATCCTTGACGGATCCGATTCAAATTTTGCCGGTATAACAAACGGTTATATACATGCCTTTATAGAGAATTACAATAGAGAGCTTATGTTTGATTTTATAAACCGGAAGGGCATGCAGAAGATAAAGATGCCGGTGGACGCGAGAATTCGCATATGGTTCAATGAAGAGATGGAGAGCCGGAATTTTATCGTTCCCGGCATTTTTGCCCTGATAATAATGATTGTGGGCGCCATACTCACATCCCTTGTCATAGCTCGGGAGTATGAAAACGGGACCATGGAGACCATTCTTTCGCTCCCCGTGAGCGCGGGTGATTTTTTTATCGGCAAGGCCCTGCCATATTTCTTTATCGGAATAGCAAATACTCTGATTGCCGTTCTAATGGGACAGACACTGCTGGGTGTTGCCATTAAGGGCAGCTTCTTTCTAATGATCCTTGCCTCAACGGTCTATATCTGGACAGCGCTCGGCCTGGGTCTTTTTATATCCGTTACAGTCAAATCGCAGCTTATTGCCAACCAGGTGGCCATACTGGTTTCATACCTTCCCTCACTGCTTTTATCTGATTTTGTCTTTCCCCTGGATAATATGCCCGTAATCCTCAGAATAATCTCTCAAATCGTGCCGGCCAGATACTTTATAGATATTCTAAATGGATTATATCTTCGAAACCTGGGTATCGGTTATCTGTGGTTCAACTATCTCGTTCTTTTAATAATGGGCGTAATCCTTACCGGCC
The DNA here is from genome assembly GCA_964547435.1 of uncultured Desulfatiglans sp. GTDB lineage: Bacteria > Desulfobacterota > DSM-4660 > Desulfatiglandales > HGW-15 > CAZJOB01. The sequence goes on from CAZJOB010000294.1 coordinate 4,099, forward strand.
TTACCTTTATCAAATTGAGGAAAGAGGGATTATAATATGAACCGTGTCAGAGTAAGAGAACTGATCCGTAAGGAATTCATACAGCTTTTCAGGGAAAAAAGGAATCTTCCCCTTATAATAGTGTCGCCTTTTATGATGCTGATAATATTCGGTTATGTAGTAAGCACAGATGTAAAGGACGTAAAGGTGGGCATGCTGGATCAGTCCATATCACGCGAAAGCAGAATGCTTAACGATGCCATTGATGCAAACAGGACATTCAGGATTACCTATTTTGCCAAAAACAGTAAAGATCTGGAAGAGATGCTGCTTCGCAGGAAGGTGGATATGGTTGTCAAAATAGGACCTGATTTCAGTGAACGAATCAGGAAAGGGGATTCAGCGGTCATACAGATCCTTGTTGACGGAAGCATGAGCAACATATCGGCAAAGGCGGTTGCGTACATCTCATCAATAATAGGCAATTACAACCAGAAACTTATAAAAGAGATATACCCCTTACAACCGGAATACGGAAGAATAGACGCCAGAATAAGGACATGGTTTAATGAGAACCTGGAAAGCAAGAATACCTTTGTACCGGGTATTGTGGCGTTTGCCGTCATGCTTGTCTCTCTCCTTTTTACATCCATGGCGATAATAAGAGAAAAGGAGGCGGGCACTATTGAACAGCTCGTGGTAACCCCCATGAAATCCTCTGAACTTATTCTCGGCAAGACTGTGCCATACGTAATCATCGCGGTCGGGCAGATGATTATGGTTACAACCTTTGCGATCCTGTGGTTCAGGGTCCCCTTTAACGGGAATTTTCTTATACTTTTTGCGGGGCTCTGTTTCTTTCTCATAAGCACCATAGGAATAGGGTTTTTCATATCAACAGTATCCGGAACGCAGCAGCAGGCCATGATGACCACATTCTTTTTTATTCTCCCCTT
>CAZJOB010000295.1:0-5023 GCA_964547435.1 uncultured Desulfatiglans sp.
CTCAAGAGACGCGATCAGTTGCTTGTTCAGAGGGCCGATATAACATCAAAGGAATTAACCAGAAGGCAGATTGAAACCGGTCTGGAACAGATGAAAATTCACAGAAACAAAATCGATACCCGGTTATACGAATTGAAACTGGAATCAAAGGCCCCTGGAAAAATCAGGATAGAGAGAATGGCCGACAAACCCGGCATAACCTCCGGAAGTAACTTCAAAAAACTGATCATAATGAATTTCATGTTCGCTTTCGGATTTATAACATTATTATGCGTGCTTTTTGACAAGCTTGATGACAGGATCAGGACCGAAAAAGATTTTATCAACTCGCTGGGCACACCTCCTCAGCGCCCCATTGCGGACTATCTGCAATTCAGGCTGAAGAACACCCCCTTTTCAAGACTCCTGCTGGATGATCCGGCCAACAAAGTGGCTCAGTCCATTCACAGCCTTGCCATAAAACTGGATAAGGAACGCAAAGGGCATAATGCCAGGATTTCTGTCTTCACCGGTGTTGACGCAAAGAGCGGTGTCACCGAGATAATGTTGAATACCTCCTGTGCAATGTCAAAACTGTGTTCAAGGGTGCTCGTGATCGAAACCAATTTCGCGCATCCTTCTCTTAAGGAGCTGATCAATGTTGATGAGGAGAAAAAAGGACTTCTGGATCTGATAGTGGGGCATACCCCCTTGTCACACTGCATTACTCATGACAGGGAAAGAGGCATAGATATAATACTGTCAGGACGTGTTCCGACCGAGCATGATCTGGTTAATCTTGACAGGTCAAAGATATCCATGCTGCTGGAAAATGTAAAAGACAAATATGACTTTATTCTGATTGATACCACACCCATGCTCATAAGCGACCTGGCTGAATTCCTTATTGTTCAGTCCGATATAGTTACCCTGGTAGTTCAGAGAGACCGAAGTCTGCACAGATTCACATACATGGCCGGACAGAACCTTTTCAAACTGGAAGTGTCTGCAATTGCGGCTGTCTTTAATTATGGGGCGCCGAAATACAAGACCAGAATACAGGAGGTTGTATTCAACATACTATGGCCTGCTCAGGCATGGATTAAAAATAAACTCATAGGATCTCTGAATCCGGCGCCTAAACAGCCCTACCCTTCGCTTGATATTCCTGAAAAAACAGCAGAGAAAAAAAGAGCCTCCATATATCAGGCTGTAAAAAGGTTATTAAAACACCGGTTATTGTTAAACGCCGGTAAATCCATAATAGTGTTATATCTTTTTATTCAATTGACATTATTCATAACCTTTATATCTTCAACTGCAAATGTGGACATACACCCTTCAAAGGCGGTCAGACGACCGATAAACATGCCGGCCCTGAGTATCGAGGAAATGGCGGACGCTCAAAAGAAATCTTATCTGTCTTATCAGACCCCTGATCTGTTTACTTACATAGCTGAAACAACAGAGATGCCTTATTCAAAAATCGATGTCCCAGTCCGAATGGAACTTGTTATTATACATAATGAACAGAAATTAGTGAATGTTGATGACCTCTCTGTAAAAGATGAGGCATGGATAATGGAACAGGAACCGGATTTTTACACCATACAGATAATGGGATCAGTTGATAAAAAAAGTCTGATAGACTTCGCGAAAGATCATGGGATTGAGGATCAGGTCGCCTTATACCGCAAAATGCATAAGGGCAGAGACTGGCATTCCCTTGTATACGGCCTTTATACCGGGTGGTCAAAGGCCATGGAAGAGATGCAGAATCTTCCGGATGATCTTTGCGCATCATCGCCATGGATACAAAGGATTGGGAATATTCAGGAAATCATCGGCATTGATGATTCCTTTTTATCAGAATAACCCGAATGTTATTGAGTAGATTATGAACATTTTTGCCCATATAATGATGTTCAGTTGGATTCCGATAGTTATTGGAATCTTCCTGAAATTTCCTCCAAGACGCGCTGTCATAGCCTCGTTTATCTTTGCCTGGCTTTTCCTTCCGATGGTTAAATATGATGTACCGGGTTTTCCTGATTACACAAAGATGTCGGCCACATGCTGGGGTGTCTTTATTGCCGCTGCGATATTTGATTCACAACGTCTTATAAATTTCAGGCCGCGCCTTTTGGATCTTCCGATGCTGATATGGTGTATCTGTCCTCTGTTCTCTTCATTATCAAACGATCTTGGCCTGTACGACGGGATCGCCGCCGCCCTGGATCAGACCATGTCATGGGGTTTCCCATATATCATAGGCCGAATCTATTTTACCGACCTTGAGAGCGTAAAGGAACTGGCCATAGGCATTCTCATAGGCGGCATAATATATATGCCTTTCTGCTGGTATGAAATACGCATGAGCCCCACACTTCATCACACGGTTTACGGTTTTACCCAGCATTCATTCGCTCAGACATACAGGTATGGCGGCTGGCGTCCCATGGTCTTTATGTCACATGGACTTGCAGTGGGAATCTGGATGATCAGCGCGTCGCTTATAGGCATGTGGCTGTGGATGTCCGGAGGCGTCAAAAAATTCATGGGCATTCCCATGGGTCTTCTGAACTGGTCTCTTATCTTTACATCCATATTATGCAGAAGTACAGGCGCCATCGGGCTCTTCATCCTTGGAACAGGAGCGCTATTTTTTGCAAAAAAGTTTAACACCAGGATATTAGTGATATGTCTTGCCCTGATGCCGGTTATCTATCTGCCCGTAAGAGCTACCGGATACTGGGATGGGGACAACCTTTGCCATTTTCTCTATGACAATTTTAATCAGGAAAGGGCATTATCACTCTATGAAAGATTCTATAATGAAAACCTCCTAACAGAAAAGGCCCGCGAAAGGCCGGTATTCGGATGGGGAGGATGGGGAAGGTCAAGGATTTATGACGATGAGGGAAAGGATATTGTTCTTACTGACAGTCTTTGGATCATTACGTTCGGCACTTACGGCATTATAGGGTTAAGCGCTTTGACGATCTCAATATTGCTTCCGGTCATCATAATTATGGGGCGTTATAATGTGAGGGAATGGTTTCATCCCGATGTAATCCCGGCGGTTTCCCTTTCAATGCTTGTGTGCCTCTATATGATAGACAATTTATTAAACTCAATGAGCAATCCGATTTATATAGTGGCATCAGGCGGAATAATAGGCCTTGCATACGAATTATTTCACACAAATGACAAAGTCAATGATTATGAGGAAGAACCCTGGATAGTAAATCAATACAGACCCAGATTTATATGACAGGAATAACTATCTATATTTTATGGACATCGATTTCAACACATTGATTCTATGGCTCATCAGATCAGGGTATCTTTTGATTATACTGATATCTTTTATCAATGCCTTCAGGACAGAGAGCAATGAATCTGACGAATTTAATGACAAACGCCTAAAATGGGGTATCACTGCAATCATTGTTATCTTTATTGCCATAATTAGTCTGTTCAATCTCCATGCGAGGTTAACAGAAATTCTACGCGAGTATGCCCTTAATGAAGGGTGGCATTCAGACCGCCGTTTTTATCAGTTGCTGTTTGTCTCGGGCTTTATCTCATTAGGAGCGGTTATCATTCTGTTTTTTCATTCATCATCAATAACAGATCACAAAAATCAGAAAATACTTTATGGAATATCTTTTCTGGGAGGCATATTAATAATTGACACTGTTTCATTTCATTCGGTTGATCAGGTCTTCAACCATGAAATATTTGGATGCAATGTCCGCCATATTCTTGAATTATGCGGCATTGTTTACACATCCGCTTTTCTGATAACAAAAAAATATCAGGACCGGAACAGGCATTCTCTCTCCGCTCAGGACAGGGGAGTCAGATTCGTTTAGAAAAATTTTAAATATTAAACGCGATTAAAATGACAACAACAGTATTGCCTTTAAAAGGTGAAAACAGCAATATAATTGAAAAGGCCGGCATCCCCTCTATAACCAGCCGGTTTTTTTTCGGATCCGTGTGGGTGATATGCGGGCATATGACGAGTCAGGCGATCAGGCTGGCATCGAATCTTATTTTGACCCGATTGCTGTTTCCTGAGGCATTCGGCCTGATGGCCCTGGTTAATATCTTCCTTCAGGGGCTGGAGATGTTTACAGTGCTGGGCATAGGCCCCAGCATTATTCAGAATAAACGCGGCGATGATCCCTCCTTTTTAAATACAGCCTGGACAATCCAGGTTATCAGGGGTTTCGGGCTCTGGATACTCACCTTTGCACTGGCCTGGCCTGTTGCGGAATTCTATAATCAGAAAGAATTATTGCTGTTCATACCAGTGGCGGGTTTTACCACGATAATATCCGGTTTCAACCCAACATCCCTTCATTTACAGAACCGCAATCTCGAATTGAAAAAGATCACCCTTATTGAATTTTTCTCACAGGGCGTTGGAGTGGTTTTCATGATCCTGTGGGCATGGTTGCACCCTACAATATGGGCGTTGGTCTTCGGACGCTGGTTTTCCTGTATAATAAAGATGGCGCTCAGTCATATAATACTGAAAGAACACAGAAATCGTTTTCAATGGGAAACAGAAACTATTCGTGAAATCATAAGCTTCGGCAAATGGATCTTTTTCGGAACCGCGCTCAGTTTTCTTGCCACGCAGGGGGACAGGCTTATACTGGGGAAATACCTGTCAATGACCGACCTGGGCATATATTCCATAGCATATTATCTCTCTCACGCCCTGATCCAGATACTGCAAAACCTGGCAAGCAAGATGCTTTTCCCGGTTTATTCGATTATAATCAGGGAAAACAATGAATCTCTTCTGGAAAAGACCAGAAAAATAAGACTGACACTGATGATCATCACCCTGCCTGTGATTTGCGCCACGGTGATCTGGGGCAATGAAATTGTCCGTTTACTGTATGATGAACGATATTATGAGGCCGGCTGGATGCTCCAGATTCTGGGCATAGGGGCAGCGATTGAATCCATTAATGTAGCAATCGGCCCAATACTGCTCGCAGCCGGAGACAGTTACAGGCATATG
>CAZJOB010000296.1:0-5017 GCA_964547435.1 uncultured Desulfatiglans sp.
CATTTTCAAAAGATGAATTAAGAGTCACTGGTGAATTGCCGGGATTTTTTCCGGGAATGCCAGGCATACCCCTCTACAATTTTCCTGTTACCCCAAAGGAGGCCTATGTCGGATTAATAAAAAAGGAACCGATCTGGCAGGTCACCAATATCGAATCAACCATGTTCTGCCCGAATATGTATCCGGATAATGTCGCCAGGGGATTTATGATTGAGGCGAGTCCATTGCCCCGGGAGAGATTCGGAGGTAAAGACATGTTTGGTATTGAATGGCAATATGTTGACATTGCCAAGGGTTCCATGGTCAAACCCGGAAAGCCCTTTCTTAAAGACGCAAACGAGTGGGAAGATAAACTTATATGGCCGGATCCCGACTCATGGGACTGGGAAGGTTCTGTTAAGGCCAACAGTAAATATTTGGGTAATGGCGCCGCGATCATGCCCTGGATCATGAACGGATATTATGAACGTCTCATCTCATTTATGGATTTTGAAAACGCGGCCATGGCCCTGATTGATGAAGATCAGAAAGACGCAGTAAAGGCACTGTTTGAGAAGCTCACAAATCTTTATATAAAGATCGTCGACAGATTCATTGACCACTTTAATGCTGACGGGTTTACGGTCCATGATGACTGGGGCGCCCAGAGGGCGCCATTTTTTTCACCTGGCACTGTTATGGAAATGATAGTACCCTCTATGCGACGGCTGACTGACCATATACACGAAAGGGGAAAAATCGCGGATCTTCACAGTTGCGGACATCTTGAACTGCTGGTTCCGGCCATTATCGAGGCAGGCTGGGACTCCTGGGGGCCGCAGACAATGAATGACACTCACATGCTTTATGAGAAATATGGCGACAGGCTTGTTATAGGTGTTGTTCCTGACCCCTTTCCTTCGGACGCCGGTGAAGAGCAGCAGAGGGCTGAAGCAGCAAAATTCGCGGAAAAATTCTGCAACCCTGACAAACCCGCGCACTTCAGTTTTTATGGAATGGCCTTGTTAACTCCGGCCTACAGAGAAGAGCTTTACAGACTTTCAAGGATTAAATTTTCTTAACATTTATCAGGAGAGAACCTCATGAAAAACAAATTAAATCTGAGCTTGATCTTTATTCTCACTATTTTGCTTTGCCTCGCCCCTGGTCATTCCGCCTTTTCACAGCCCCCCAGACCCAAAATGGGGCAGCAGGGAGGCCCCAATCCCTTTCAGATGGATTCCAGGGCAAAGGAAATGACCTATCACTTTGAGGATACAAATGAAGACCTCAAATATTGTCTGTTTGTTTCCTCAAAGGTGAGTAAAGACAAAAAGGCCCCTCTCATCGTTACCCTGCACGGACTGGGTGCAGGCCCGTCGATTATGGTGTCAAAGCAGGCCGTTGATCTTGCAGAAAAGGGCGGTTACATCCTGGTCGCTCCAATGGGCTATAATGAGCGGGATGGTATGGTGTAAAGATGAATATGGGTCCGGGGTTTGCAGGCGCCAAATCAAAACCGGGCGCCCCGGGGGCAAAGGCTCAGGCAGATAGTACACCGGCTCCCAAACCAAAGTCCTCCATGTTTTATAATTCTGATGATCCGGCGAACCTGAACGAGCTGAGTGAGAAAGATGTAATGAATGTTCTGGATATCGTACGCAAAGATTATAATATAGATGAAAACAGGATATACCTGATGGGTCATTCCATGGGTGGAGCGGGAACTCTTCATCTGGGTGTAAAGTATGGGTCAATCTGGGCCGCTCTGGCCCCCATCGCGCCGGCTGCCTTTGGCCTGGAGCCGGAAAGCCTTGAAAAAATAAACGAGATCATTCCTGTCTAAATACGGTTCAAGGTTTACGGTATAAGGTAAAAAATATTACAATTTATAGTGATATTTACCGGATTTGGAGAATTGATGAGCTCGTAAAAAGCTGTTTTATGCTGCTTCTCGGTAATCTATAAGAAACGAAGTCGGTTTTGACCTCACAGTGAAAGGTCACCGTGTAAATATTTGTTATAACCGTAGGGGCCGACCTATGACTGGCCCGACGTAGTTCCGGTTTGCCAAAACGAAGGAAGCTGTCGGCCCGCAAAGGTTGCTTATAGGCACATACCGGGCAGACATCCCGCGGCTTTCATCGTGGGCACCCACAGGTCCTTATGGTTTTTCCGTATACCTTATACCTTAAACCTTGTACCGTTGTCAGAATGTAGGTAGGGTTAAGCGAAGCAACCAGACATTATTCCGACCCCGGTTTCAATACGACCACAGCCAAGATACGACCACGTTGTGTTTTCGTCAGGAATTCAATCATTAAGATTAACAGTATCAAACCCCGGACGCATAAAAGACCTTGCATCAGGGAAACCTTTTTCCACCCTTTTTTTCAGATGATCAAGATGAATTATTATTTTTCCTGTGTCATGGTTGTGGAATTTAAAAAACATTCTGTTCATTAGTCCCCATGCTGCAATAGAACGGTCGATTCCTATAAGAGCAACCTTTGCGGAACCGTCAGAGTCCCTGGCATGCTGATTCTGTTCATCAAAATCATAATTCATTTCCTCTATGGAACCGCGCACCGCCCTTTTAAGCTTCACATATATCTGTGGCTTATACCACTGGATGATTTCCACTATGTCACCAAGCGTTTCATCTTCAAAACCATCTTCCCCGGCGTAAGGCAATTCATAATAGAGATCTTTTCGGTTATCCGCGTCGAATATATCCTTTACTTCATCAATCCATTCATCTGTGATTTTAATATATTCCATAGCCAATCTGCAGACCTCATGATTTTCAGTGACTTCATCAAGATATTTTTCTTCTTTCTCATATTCAGAGCAGTCCATCATTTTTTCCAGATCAATACCTTCAGAAGCTGCCATTTCATTTATCATTTCAATAGTGGTCTGCATAATCTCAGACATCTTATTCCAGAAGGCTTTATTATTAATGTCCCTCATTTCCGAATCAGTGAATTCCTCTTCACCAATAGCATAGTTCAGGCATCTGGAGGTCTGAGAGCATCGTTCACACCAGCGGTCGCAATAGTTGTAAATGCCTTTTATATATCTGCTGTCCTGAGCAAGCTTCTCTATTTTATCTTTATCCATGATGAAATTTCCCTGCCGAATATGTGTTTATTTTATGTTTTTTAACTCCCGGATCTGTCAAATGTCAAGACGCGACAACTTTGTAGTTTCAGAGTTGATCGTTGCTCTGTGACCAGTGGCGCATTAATTAATGCAATAGGATTTGTAAAAAAGCGTCCGGAGTTGATCACTCAATATGAAAAAACTCGAAAAATATTGGAAAATAATTTCTGCCATCCATCATTAAGGTTGCATAGACTTAATGGATTTTTAATGTTTTGAAAAAGCTTTAATATGCCCTGTTGACATGACCAACATGTTGACTTACAATAACACCATGATAAACCTGAATATAAATGAAATAAAAACGCATTTTTCAAGCTGTCTGGAGAAGGTTGGCAGAGGAGAAACAGTAATAGTCTGTAAAAGGAATGTTCCTATTGCTGAAATCAGACCAATTGCGACATTCTCCAATAAAAAGCGCCCTATTGGTCTGGCTGGCAAAGAATACTCTGATTTTAAAATAAGTGATGCTTTTTTTGAGCCACTCCCTGATGATATTGTTGCTGCTTTTAATGGTGAAGATTATTGAAATGTCTTCTGGACACTTGCACTTTTCTCTGGATTACCAAAGGAAGTGAAGATCATTCTGTGTCAAACCATAGAACATTCCATGACAAGTCTTACCCCGGATCCACTTATTAAACAGTATCCAATTCGATCTGTCTGGTGATTTTTTGATTATGTTGCAGTTGTAGAATCCTTCAGGCCTAAGATGGCTTTTTTGCCTTAATATGGCTTAGAATAAAGGCATTGACCCGGGGCGGGAAAACCCTCTTATACCATCATTAATGCAGAATAAACAGTATGGAGGAACAGCCTGTATGTTTTATGCCGTCGATTAATTGATATTCCACTCCCTGCGGCGGCGGGATAGGTAATAATAAAATGAAGAAATTGCCTGCTCAGGAGTATTATGAAACAGGTATGAAACACTTTAACCGGTCCGGTAAAAAAACATTAAACACAGGAGAGTAACAGATGAAAATTAAAACAGGTATAATATCAGGATTGATTGCTGTTTTGAGTATTTTTCTTTTTATGGGATGTAATGAGCCTAAAAGTGCAACAACCGAATCACAGGACTCTCTGGTTTTAAAAACATATAAGGTCCCTATCGGCTTAGAAAAAGAAATTTTTGATGATTTATATGGGCTTCTGGCCGTAAAAAAAGGCGAGCAGGCTGCCGGAAAGGTCAGAATATCATCTGACGGCGAGATAATGGTTGCAGCCCCGGAAAGCTTTCATACAGGAGTGGAAGAGTATATTGAAAGGCTAAACAGTAATAATCTCGGCCCGACGCCTTTAGCGGAAGTTCATTACTGGATTGTTGCAGGCAGGAAATCGGAAGCTCCCTCAAACCTGGATGAATTCAAGGTGATAAAACCTGCCCTTGATACAATTCAAAACAGCCAGGGCCCTATGGAGTTTAAACTAATTGACCATGTTGCAACAACTTCATCGGGCCAGAGTTCAAGGAGTCATCTTCAAGGCGCCAATATTTCAATCCAACAATTACTTTCTGCATATCATGATGGTTCTGTAATTGTTGAAACCAGTATCGGATGGAATAATAGAAATGACTTTTCAAGTCGAGGAGCTCTCGAAACAAAGATTACAGTTAAAAGCGGCGAGCTGATCGTACTGGGTCAAATGAGTCAGGTATTTTATGGTATGTCTATTTTTATTCCACTGAAAGACAAAGAAAAACAAGTTGAACATGTTGAAAAAGTAGACGTATATTACATAATTTCTGCTGACACTAAAAAATAAAATACCCTGTTAATGCCTGATAAACCTTCAACATTGACAAGGGCTTGTCTGGAAAGCCTTTACATTGAACTCGAAAAACCGCTGTTTAATGTGGTTTTTCGAT
>CAZJOB010000297.1:0-1763 GCA_964547435.1 uncultured Desulfatiglans sp.
GTGACAGAAAAATCCGTTTCCTATGCCGATTTTCTCCTTCAGGAGATATGGAACACAAAAAACCAAAGGGTCCCGGCCCTTGCCCTGCCGTTTATCTCAGGCGTAAATAAAACAAAAACGCGGATTCATAAAATTCTTGAGAACGCCAGACCGACGCTGTTTACTCAAATACGCGGCAGAATCGCGCTGGGGCTGATCCTTATATCCTTTGTTTCACTTTTACTGTGCAGTGCATCACCCTCGGCCCATGTGCCGCAACAGGCAATTTTTGAAAGCATCCGGCCTGCCGCCTTTAATCACGAAAGTATCTCTTTACCGGCAAAACCGGATACTATGGAGAAAAGATTGAATACTCCGGAAACTGAGAAAATAATCATCTTAGAAAAGGCCGTTGAGAATCCAAAAGAATCTTCATCTCAGAATGACGTCAAGAATCAGCCCGAATTCAAGCCTCTTCGGCAGGCAGACAAACCGGAATTGGACTTTGTCATGAGTAAGGTTGTCTTATCATATCAAAAAGAACCCGACATCAGCATTCCATCAAATGAATCCGGATTGGCAGAAACAAAGTCTGAAAAATACCTGGGGACCCCGGTTAACATGCTTAATTTTTATAAAATAGACGACATAAAAATACTTGATGACCGAACTATCCTTTTCATTATGAAAGGAAAAGACCTTTATATGAGCCGCCTTTCGGATCCCTGCCCAGGCCTGCTCGTTGCCGAGGATTTCAAATTCAATCCTATTGCAGGCAATATCACAAAATTTGATTACATACAGGCTTTCTCCCATAACCGGATTGTTGCCAGCGCTGGAATACTCGGCGATTTTTATCCATATCTTTATGAAGGGAAAAGGATCAAGGCAATCAGGCTGCTTGAAAATGGTCTGCTGAATGACCTGATAGCAAAAGGGGCCTTTGGCAGGCATTTATAGTTTTACTGTTCAATTAAAATAGCATAGTGATTGTGATTAGCCTTATGGCTGCACCCTGTCATGTTTTAACGCTGACATCAAAGATCATTCTGTTTTATCGCACCCTTTAGCACCTTTTCCGGAGTAATCGGGAGGTCGAGGCACCTGTAACCTGTCGCGTTATAGACCGCGTCCGCTATCGCGGGAGCAGTGGGCCCTACAAGGCCCTCTCCCGCCTCCTTGGCGCCGTATGGCCCTTCCTTTTCATAGGTCTCTACACATATAGAATGACTCTCGGGCATATCAAGGGCGGTCGGCATCTTATAATCAAGAAAAGTGGTATTAAGGGTCTTTCCTCCTTCCATGGCAAACTGCTCCGAAAGTGTGTATCCCAGTCCCATGTGTATTGAACCCTCAAGCTGGCCTTCAACAGAAACCGGATTAAGAACGGTTCCGCAGTCATGAGCGGTCCACATATGCTTCACTTCAACTGCGCCTGTTTTTTCATCAACTTCCACCTCTGCAACCTGTGCCCCGAAACTGAAGGCAGGCGTTACCATGCCCTTTCCCCTGGGCGTGTAGGAGCCCCTCACTACAATAGGCTCTCCCCTCTGAAATTTCTGTGCAAGGGCTACCGCCTCACCGAAGGTAAGCCCCTTGTCGGGCCTTACCTGTGAAAAGATACGGCCATCTCTGCATTCCAGTTCATGAATAACATTGAACTTAAAATGCGCTGTGACAGCACCGAAGAGTATCTCTCTCAGTTTCCTTGCAGCGTCGATCACCGCATTGCCTGCCATGAGGGTCACCCTGCTCCCCCATGATCCCAGATCAGCCTGCGGAGT
>CAZJOB010000297.1:1773-5002 GCA_964547435.1 uncultured Desulfatiglans sp.
CGGCGGATGTTATTCGTATGTCTTCCATCCTTATTCCCAGCTCTTCGGCCAGGATCTGCGGCAGAACAGTATCCGAACCCTGCCCGATATCAGCGGCCATGGTCAGCAGATGCACTGTTCCATCAGAGAATGCCCTTATTTCCGCGGCAGAGAACGGATACTGGGTGTTAAACCAGTTAAAGACACCCCCTGAGATAAAACTGTAACAGCCAATGCCTATTCCCCTGCTCTTTTTGGGATTCTTTCTCTTTTCATGAAATCCGCTTATTTCTGTTACCCTGTCAAGGCACTCCGAAAAGCCGCAGCTTCCTATCCTTGAAAGCTCGGGGATGTCTTCACCCTCTTTTACGGCATTTTTTCTTCTTAGTTCGATCGGATCAATGCCCAGTTCTTCCGCGATTATGCTCATCTGGGTCTCAGTCGCAAAATATGACTGGGGTGAACCAAAACCCCTTATGGCGCTTGAAGGCGGTTTATTGGTATATACATGCTGACCTAAAAAGCAGTAACTCTTATAACGATACAGCATGAGACCGAAATTTCCGCAAAGGAATGTGGCGGTAGGACCCATCGCATTATAAGCACCGCCGTCAAGAAGGATTCTCAGGTCCTTGGCAATCAGCGTTCCATCTTTTTTAAGTCCCACCCTGGAATAAAGCCTCATGGGGTGTCTTCTTCTTCCCGTGGCAAACTCCTCTTCTCTTTCAAGAGTGAATTTTACCGGCTTTCCGGTCTTTTTGGCCATGAACGCCGCACAGACATCCCATTTTCTTAGCTCCATCTTTGCCCCGAATCCGCCGCCCACATTGGGTTTGATTATTCGAATATCATTTTCCCTCATTCCGAGCGCGCTCGCAAGGAGACACTGGACAATATAGGGCGTCTGGGTTGAAGTCCACAGTGTGATTTTCCCGTCGGCGTCACACTTTGCCAGCGACGAGCATGGCTCCAGATAGCAGGCGCTTATGGCATGTACATTAAATGTGTCCTCCCTTATATAGTCGCATTCCTCAAATGCCTTTTCCAGGTCGCCGTGCGCCACCTTCCTCACCACACTGATATTATTCTTGTATGGCTCATGAATAACAGGCGCACCGTCAGCTAGTGACGAGTCAATATCAAATGAGGCCGGGAGCTCCTCATAATCCACCCTTATAAGGCTGAGCGCCTCTTCTGCTGTGTCCCTGTCTATGGCTGCCACGGCGGCCACTTCATCACCTATAAACCTGACCTTATCCCTGGCAAGCGCACTTTCATCCTGCGTATCCGTAAAAAGACGCCAGTTTCCGAACCTTGTATCAGGAAGATCCAATCCTGTAATAACACATTTGACTCCATTTAATGCTCTTGCTTTAGTTGTATCGATATTCAGGATGCGCGCATGGGCATAGGGGCTTCTGAGCAGCCGGCCATGCAGCATTCCGGGAAGCCTTATGTCATCAGTATAGAGCGCCGCGCCTGTAGCCTTGTCCCTGACATGGGTGCGTGGTATGCTTTTACCGATTGTATCGTATCTATCCATTGTGTTCCTTTCTCCTAAGTGATTCAAAACAGATCCTGATCAACAGATCTTCTTCTTGATTCATCAATTGCCCTGGCTGTCAGCACTGCAACCATCAGTTTTCTGTATTCGGCAGTCGCCCGCATATCGGTAATGGGTCTGCATTCCTTTGAGGCCTCAAGGCCCGCGTTCTCCAGCAATTCTTCCGTGATAGTCCTGCCCCTGACAACATCCTGCGCGTTGACGGCCATCATGGGGACAGGCGCTACAGCACCCAGAAAAATTCTGGCATCCTGGCATATATCTTCTTTCATAATCAGCATGACTCCCACTCCCACAGCGGAAATATCCACCTTTCCGCGCGCGGATATATGCTGGTAGGAGGCGCCTGATCCTGCCGGGGGAACCGGCACATTAACAGCAGTTAAAATTTCACCTTTATTCATAACAGTCTGCCCCGGCCCCTTGAAAAACTCATCAAGCGGCACCTCTCTTGTTCCTTTTGAACTTACCAGTTTGACCACAGCGCCCATAGCCATCAAAACCGGCGCGTTTTCAGCGGAAGGCGCGGCATTGCACAGATTTCCGGCAAGCGAGGCCATATTTCTGATCTGCACATTCGCCGTGGCATGAGCGGCATCGGCTATCGCTGAATATTTTTTCCTTATAACCGGATGATTCTCAATGGCTGTCAGGGTGGCTGCGGCGCCAATAACAAGACCCTTTTTCTTGTCAAATCTGATTTCATCAAGACCTCTGATCCTTTTTATATCAATTACCGCATTCAGTTTAATCATATTACGCTTGTCTTTTATAAGCAGATCGGTCCCGCCAGCCATAAACATGGCGCCCTGACCCATTTCATCGGCCAGTCTGCATGCTTCGTCGATAGTATCGGGGGCATAGTAGTCAAATCTCGATAGACGCATTTTTATATCCTCTTTCTGTTAATTCTTTTTATTTCTCATCTTTTCAGCGGCATAACCGATTGCTTCCACTATTTTGTAATACCCGGTGCAGCGGCATAGATTACCCGATATCGCTGTCCTTATTTCATCTTCCGTGGGAGACTCGTTTTTTTTCAGCAGATTGAGAGAGGACATCTGCATGCCTGCTGTACAAAATCCGCACTGAATGGCCCCTTTCTCGATAAAGGCATCCTGAATGGGATGGAGTTCCTCTCCTGATGGAGCAAGTCCTTCAACAGTGGTAATTTCCCTCCCCTCAACTGAAACAGCCAGTGTGAGGCATGAACTTACTGACTGGCCGTCAACAAGGACAGTGCATGCCCCGCAGTCTCCGTCGCCGCAGCCATGTTTTGTTCCCGTGAGCCCCAGGTCATCCCTGAGAACCTCATTCAGCGTGCGTGATGATTCGACGGCAACGGAATATGTGTCGCCATTCACTTTTAAGTAAATAAGATGCATCATCTGCCTTTTACCTCCTGATATTTTATGAGCTACCTCTTTATTGTTAAAATAGGTTAATACAACTTTCTTCAATATCCGGACTGGAAAAATGAAGGTCGTGTTTAATCAAATTCGGGAGAACAGATTATTTTTACTTCACGTGTTTGTCAAGTTCGTAGGCCGGATAATTAATAAATTATATCCTCTGATACTATTTGAAAAACGTTCACAGCCATAAGTGGTAATATAATAAAGAAACCAGGGCCAGTTCTGAAGCACATAATACCACATTGAATAATAACAAGGGGATGTTATTGGT
>CAZJOB010000298.1:0-3003 GCA_964547435.1 uncultured Desulfatiglans sp.
AGCGTTTAAATAACCGGAGATAAAAAATGGGATGGTTTGGGAAACTTACACTTGGTTTAATAGAAGGCCTATGAAAATATCAGGCGCGAGAGGGGCTTTTAGCATTATCCTAAAAGTAAAAGGAGCTTTTCTGTCTTTGTATTCAGCAGTAATAAGGTGGCTTCATATTCCTCAGAGTCTGAAATGCATATCTTATGAAAAGTGGAAGGGACCAACAAACCTTTATTGGCTTTGCTGATTTCCTGTTTTAACTCCTTTTTGGATTCTTCGTCAACCAGGTCATATATATAATTTCCGATAATCTGCATTCTGCTCATTCCTGTACATTCCAGGACTTTGTCTGTGACTCCCAGAATTTGCCCTTCCTGGTTCATAAGGATTGCTTTTGAAGTCCCCTGCAGCCGGCTGCTTAAGCGGTCCTTTTCCTGACTGATCAGGGAATAGGCCAGTTGCAACCTTCTATTTGCGTCCTTTAATTTGTCGTGGGTGGCATTGAGGTCCTCCTCTGCCTTCATTCGCTCTTCTACCTCTTTCCACAGTTGCTTATTTATCCTTAACAGATCTTTCGTACTGTTTTTGATACGGCTTTCAAGGTTTTCATGCGTCTTTTGTATCTTTTCATCGGTTTGTCTGAGTCTGGAATGTATCAGGGCTTTTTCAATAGCTAGTGCCGCAGGGGCGCTGAAGGCTGAAAAAAGGTGAAGATCTTCCTTATTAAAACCATTAACAGAGGTCATTGATTGTACATAAATAACTCCAAGTATCCTGGATTTGTATGATAGCGGGATGCACATAACAGATTTTTTTTTCTCTGTCATCATGCTTTTAAAAATCTCTTTTTCGTCTTCACTGTTTGTGTCAGTTACTGCTAAGGGGTTGCCTTCGGTTAATACCTTTTCTACGATTGTGCTATTGTAATTGATATCGCAATCCCTGGCATTATTTCTTGTGCGGGAGATCAGGGGTTCGGCTTTGTCTGTTGCCCTGTTTAAAATTATTATGGCCCCACAATCGATTCTCTTGAGGTGTTCAAAAAGAGAGTCCATTATCTTTTCGCAGGTAATATTGATATCAAGCGATTCCATGAAGGTCATGGATATTTTGTAAAGCAAACCAAGACTCTCTCTGTCGGTCATGTTTTCATTCAGGTCTTCAATAAAAGCATGACCGTTCTTGTCAGTTATTATAGAGATTTTACTCATTTCGTTCACTCTGTTTCAGGATTAAAATAATGTAAAAACATAAGAAAATCTATAATTCACTGTTGTTAATTTATGTCTATTCTATTATGATTACATTTAATTTTCAATGCTTAAAAATATTTTTATGAATTCCAGCAACCATCTTTCAAACGTTTCATGCATAGAGGTGGAGGATTTAAAAAGGATAAAAGGTGTGAATTTTAAAGGAATAATTTTTGATCTGGACGGTACGCTGCTGAATACACTGGCAGATATAGGCAACTCCATGAACAGCGTTCTTGAGAGAAATGGTTTGCCCACTCATTCGCTGGACAGCTACAGGTTTCTAGTGGGAAATGGCACTGAAACCCTGGTAAGGAAGGCTGTTCCTGAAAACAGAAGAGAAAAAAGGGAAGTTGAGAAATATCTGGATGAGTTCAGGGTGGAATACGGTAGGAACTGGAATAAAACCACCAGTCCGTATGAAGGAATACCCGAAACTTTAAGTGAACTGGAATCACATGACATCAGGTTGTCGATTCTCTCCAATAAACCGCAGGATTTTACAGAGATGAGCGTTTCAGCCTTTCTGCCCGGAATAAGATTCGAACAGGTTATCGGCCTTCATCCGGGCATACTTCCGAAACCAGATCCCTCGGGTGTACTTGGTGTTGCAAAAGACATGAATCTAAATCTCGATCAGATACTCTATGCAGGAGATACGGATGTGGATATGCAGACCGCTTTTAATGCCGGTATTTACGGCGCCGGTGTTCTGTGGGGGTTCAGGACAGGTGACGAATTGATTAAAAACGGGGCAAAGATACTGATCAGCCACCCTGATGAATTGTTGAGCATAATCCTAAAAAAATAAAGCGATCAGCAGCAGATTAGAAAGAGGGGGTGCTGCTGATCGCCGACAGTCACATCAAATCAGAAAGGGATGTTGACTGTTAATAACCAAAGGGGCCAGGTCCAAAGCCTCTCATGCCTCCCATCATGCCACGACCGTAAAGAGGGCAATCAGGATTAATCTTTTTAGCTTCGATTATGTGGTCTATTCTTGCCTGGTCCAGTTTTGCCTCCAGATCGCTTATGTCCTTCTGAATGGCCTTGGCCTTTTTGGCGTCAGGCTCTTCTTCGTTTAGAACAGCACGAAGGTCTATTGCTTTTTTGGCGATTTCATCTTTTATTCCGGATGTTTCATCCAGATACTTGTCGCGAAGCTCCTGCAACTGGGTTACCTGTTCGTCAGTGAGATCACCGCGTAAAAATTCACCTCGCATCGGGCCTCTCATTCCCTTGCCTTCTCTTCCCATTCCACGCTGGGCAAATGCAGGCACTGCCATTGCTGTTATGAGAAGAGCTACTCCCATTATTCTGATAATTCCTTTCATTTTGTAATCCTCCTATAGATTATTTTTGTTGTTGATCGTGTATCGTCTTTTGATATTCTTTAGAGCAAGGTGTGTGCCAGAGATATTTAATGAGATATAACTAGCTGAAATTAAAAGAAATAACAGATTCATGCAACCAATTCTATGTGTTGTGTATGGTTAAGAATGGGTATTTAATAATCAAATTGAGGTTAATAAATAAAAAGATTATGGTTACAATGTAACCAGCGTCTGATATTTACAGGTTCAACAAAGTTGCTTGTAGCGCTATTTATTTCACAAATTATCTTTCTTTCCAAAATACCGTCCCATCAGGATTTCAAAATCTTCACGAAAGGTTTTATCCCGGTGAATATTAAAGGCATACGCAAGAAGTCCTTTTGTGGCAATAAAAAGCACAAAGAATATCGCCAGAGGAAATACAA
>CAZJOB010000298.1:3103-5000 GCA_964547435.1 uncultured Desulfatiglans sp.
AGAAGTCCTTTTGTGGCAATAAAAAGCACAAAGAATATCGCCAGAGGAAATACAAGACAGTCAAACAGGTATCCGGCAAAGAGTTTGATGGTCCAGATGGCCATGACATGCATCTTCTCCTTCATCCAGGAGATAGTCTCCCTGTATTTTTTCTTGAGACGCTCAATCCTATCGGAAACATTCAGTTTGTTCCAGAAACCGCTGTCCATTTCTTCTTCATAAAAAGGAGACATCTTCTCTGACAGGGCCTCGGATGACATATCTTCTTCAATGGACTTGTAGCCTTCGGTTGCCTCGGTGATAAGCGGGGAGGAGATCTTTTCAGACAGAAAGGAGGCGCAGGTTATGGTTAATGGAAGTATCAGATATAGTACAGCGGTAAGCACAATAAACAGAAAGAATGCCTGCCTGCACAACCTGCCGCACATTCTAAGACGAGGTATGAAGCAGTCAACAATGTGAAACAAAAAAAGAAAGGCCATTGCCGCGGCCAGGAAAAAGTGATCGAACTGCCTGATCACCTCTGAAAGAAGCCTCGTAAGGAGCAGTACGGCCCCTCCGGCCAAGGAGGTCTTCCAGGCGACATCAACATAGTCATACATGGTTTGCACAACATCACCGAACTGGATTTCCATTGACCCCTGGGCGCCCAGACTGAATCCAAACTCAAGGCTGGAGCCTTCAACAATGGAAAGGCCGGCTTTTATGGTGGAGAGAACAAGAAAGCTTTTTACAGATTTGTCAAAGGAACGGTTGAGATACTCAATATTGTGCTCATGCATTCTGCTCATGAAGGCCCTGTCCAAAACAAGGTC
Organism: uncultured Desulfatiglans sp.; assembly: GCA_964547435.1. Taxonomy (GTDB): domain Bacteria; phylum Desulfobacterota; class DSM-4660; order Desulfatiglandales; family HGW-15; genus CAZJOB01. Next base: position 3,919 of record CAZJOB010000298.1, read on the forward strand.
TAATGAACCGCCTGTGGCTGATATAATCAGAAGCAGCAGGAGGATGGCAATAAGACTGTTTTTAGTATGTTTTTTCATGGTTAACACCGGCTGAAATGTTAGCTTGATCTTACAGGCACATGTGTATTTATATCATACCTGCCCGGAAAAGGCTAAAAGTCTTTTTTGATGCACCTGATGTCAAGGACAGATCCCGGATCATCAACCTTAATAACCTGGCAATCCATATTTTTTGGACTTCTAAAATAGCCCGTAATCACTTGATTTATTCAAATTAAAGGAGTAATGAAAAATATAAAAAACGATTTAACTATATGAATCCTCAATAAAAAGGATAGTTATGGTTCAATAAAACAAATAAACCCTGTTTCTCAGAACGGGTACAGAGTTTTATGTTTTTATGATGAGGCAAAAGGAAGGTTGCTCTATCTTTAAATATAAATTTGAAGAAACAGTAAAAAACCCCAAAATATCAATCGATTGCCGGTATCCAGCAGATGCTGCAATATTTATAGGGAGTAGTTAGAAATGAATAATTTGTTTTTTGAACATCCTATCCTTAATTCTCCTTATGAATATCCTTCCCGATACTGGGAGCTTGATAGTCAAGGCCAACCCACTCAACAGATTATTGAGAATCGTCGCCGAGCAGAGTTCATAACCCCGATACCCAAACCTAGAAAACGTAAAGGACCTGAAGTACAACAGAAGCTCCTTTTTAATGAAGGAAAAGGCCTTTCAACCCAGGAGCAGCAATACGATCCGACTCCGGTAATAAATGAACTCCGCAGACATATAGATCTATGGCGTGCAAGACCAAATCCAAATGACTGGCAAGTAACGCCAGAAACCGCAAGGCTGCTGCAATATTGGCGAAACCATAACTTCAGCAATATCCGCCCATTTTTTTGCCAGATTGAAGCTATTGAAGTTGTGATATGGCTTACCGAAGTAGCCCCAAAACTAGGGAAGGCTGCTAAAGGCTTTCTTGAACATATTGCAGATGCTAACAATGATGCCAACCCGGAATTGATGCGGCTTGCACTTAAACTTGCCACAGGCGCAGGAAAAACAACAGTAAT